>CAJXZI010000281.1 GCA_913063005.1 uncultured Halieaceae bacterium
TCTCTGTACGCTTGGTGGCGGTTACTACTACTTCTTCTAGCTGCGCGTGTGCCGAGGTTGCAGCGATGGCACTGACAGTTAACGCAGAGATTGCATGGCTTAGTGTTTTCTTCTGGAACATTTGGGCCTCTCTTTTTTTTGAAGGTCCATCTCCAATCAACTTAAAACGACGAGAGATGCGCTATCGATGGCTTCGCTTTTTTCTTTAGTTAACACGAAGCTATCCCAACCTTACGGGTTTAAGAGATAAATTCAAGCACCGCAAACCATGGTCTACGACGACACTTAGTGGATGTTTGAGAACATTGAGTGAGCGCTTATCAGCGCAATTTTGGAGTAGCGATGTCGCAGACGACTATACTCAGCGATCTTGACTCAGCGATCTTGATTGCGTAGTCCTGACGTGATGCCCCAGCGGTTGACGAGGTCATTTTCCAAATCAAACAAATCAAGGACTCGTCCGACACTGTGATTGATGATGTCGTCAACGGTGTTAGGTCGCGTGTACATAGCTGGGAGCGGAGGTGCGATGATAGCCCCCATTTCTGAGAGCGATGTCATTGTTCTCAAGTGCCCGGTATGAAACGGCGTCTCGCGCACCATCAACACTAATTTTCTTCGCTCTTTCAGAACAACATCGGCCGCACGGGATAGGAGCGATGAAGTAACGCCTGTCGCAATTTCAGACATGGTTCGCACGGAGCATGGCGCAATCACCATCCCTGCAGTTGGAAACGAGCCACTCGACACCGCAGCGCCCACATCTTTCACGGGATACCAATGATCCGCGAGGGCTTTTACATCATCAGCTCTAAGATCGCTTTCATAGCTCAAAGTGAGCTCTGCAGACTTGCTCATAACCAAATGCGTTTCCACATTCGATGCACGTAGGGCCTCGAGCATACGGATGCCGTAAATGATGCCGGAGGCACCACTGATTCCTACGATTAGTTTTTGTTTACTCATGCGGAATAGCTCAACGCAAAGCCCTATGGCTCTCTTTTAATGTACAGAATGAATCCACCGGTTATTGATACTAACCTGAGTTTGGTTGCTTAATTACCACGCGCATTGTTGCGGGTTTTTCTCTCATGATGGGGTGACTGTAACTGGAAATCGCCCCTATCGCCACAGACTGAGTGCTTGCAAGCGCTCCCCTGCTATGGAGTCAGTGCTCCTGCCTAAGAGAGTCCGCCGTCACGCTCGAACTTCATCTGTTTGATCCAGCGCCTAAACATGTTCTCACCGATATCAAGCTGGCCGCAGACATCGGATACCTTGTAGCACTGATCGAGCACCCGGCTTACTGCCTCGTCTTTCAACCTAGGGGTGAATGATCTTTTCGCTTTCATCTGAACGCGCCTCAATTGGTGGCAAGCTACGCCCCAAAAAAGTGTACAACGTCAGTGAACCATTACACCTTTGGGTCAACGCTTCGTTGTCTGTGATATGGAAAATTCAGGAACGAGGCGATACCTTTCTGTTAACTACAGAAGGACAAACTATGCGGATCAAATATCTCGTTGTACTTCCGCTTTTATTTGCGGGCGCGGCCATTGGGGGTGAGCAGAGAAGCACCGAGGCAAAAGACTCAGTAGGACATGGGGCTTCAGACTTAAAGGTAGCTGTGATCAGTTACTCACAGGAAACCTGCACCTTTTGCCCCGGTGGTGACACCGAGATTGAAGACAGAGCTTGGCGAGCTCCCTTCGTCACTGGCGAAAAGCTCATCGATAAAAGCCGAGGCTTTATCGGTGGGTTTGTCCATGCGGCTGACGCACTTCCAAACCTTTCCGTTGTCGGTATTAATTCACCCGACAGCGTCTTCGGCGGATCCTCACGGAGCTGGGAGAGCAAAGAGAGCTTCGAACATTTTATGAAGATCATTACCGATGATCTGAGGTCTCAATTACCAGTAGAGGGTGTTTACCTCGCCCTCCACGGCGCGATGGCGGTAAGAGAGGTGCCTCGGCCTGAGGCTGAAATCGCTCGGAGGGTTCGGGAAATAGTGGGACCTGATATTCCCATTGCGGGCTCATTCGACTTGCATGGCAATGAAGACGAGCAGTTTTTGCAGTGGGCAGATGCGGCCTTTGTCACCAAACGCTATCCGCACTACGACGCGTTTCTTCAGGGTGAGCGCTCTGCCCTCTTCCTCTACAGATCCATGCAAGGTCTCTATGAGTCGACTACCGCTACCCGAAAGCCACCCGTTATTACCGCCAGTGTTCTTCAATGGACAGGACAATCGCCCTCCATGGATATCATGGAGCGTGCTCGTCGCTGGGAGGCGCGTGAACCTGATGCCTTCGTGAGTGTGTTCTATGGATTCCCCTGGTCAGATGTTCCTGACGTCGGCGCCACCGTGCATGTGATAACCAATAACGATCAAGACTTAGCAGACGCGATTGCCGACGACATGGCGGACTATATTTGGCGAGTTAGGAAAGACTTTGCACAGGGCGATTTTCCGATGCCAAAGGAAGCGGTACAAAAAACTGTCGCAGCGATTAGCAATGGCGAGGTTCCGGTCGTCCTCGGTGACTATTCTGATCGCCCGGGTGACGCCACTTGGATACTCAAAGAATTGCTCGATAACAACGTGAGCAATGTGATGTATGCAGCATTGCGCGATGAGCGCGCCCTTGCTGCTTTAAGTGCGCGGCAAGCTAAACCGGGCGATCCCTTTGATATGCCTGTGGGCGGGTTTACCGGAGAGCAAGCTGGCAAGCCTGTGCGCATCACAGGCACGGTTAAATATTTTGGTGAGGGCTGGGGTTACGACGAGATCGCAATGATTGAATTTGGAGATAACAATCTTTTATTCATCGTTCCTACCTACACCCAGATCAGAACACTCGCACCGCTGCGAATTGAAGGCTTAAACCCAGACGACTACGACGTATTTGTCGTTAAATCGCGCGTACATTTTCGGCGCGGGTTTGACGAGACCGGTTATGCAAAAACCATCATGGTGGTCGATGCGCCAGGAAATTGGTTTGGCACAACGAGACTCGACGCATTGGACTACCAACACGCGCCTATCGAGGCGCTGTATCCGTTTCAGACGGGCAACGATTGACACTAGAGAGGTTGAAAAGGAAGTTTCGATTTGGTGGAGCCAGGCGGGATCGAACCGCCGACCTCAACACTGCCAGTGTTGCGCTCTCCCAGCTGA
>CAJXZI010000282.1 GCA_913063005.1 uncultured Halieaceae bacterium
CAACGACATGTTTGACTCTGCTGACACCCTGCGTCATGTGTTCCCCGTAGAAGGCGTTTGTTGAAAAGCACGCGAGTATATATCAGCCAGTAGCGGATGGGTGGTCTCTGATCAGTTGTGAACAATTGGCTTGGAACAATGAGCTTGAAATAACGACGAGAGACCAAATTACGGTTTACGAGTAACAAGGACTTTTTCCCATCCAGTGGTGTCACCACTGTTACGAATAGTGCGGTACGGCTACAATGACGCCCGTTTTTTTCTGAGCCCATAGCCCATGTCAGCGCGCAAGATTCTCGTCACATCTGCTCTTCCCTACGCAAACGCCCCTTTACATTTGGGACATATGCTTGAGCAGGTGCAAACAGACATATGGGTTCGCTTTCAACGCTCCCGTGGTCACCACTGCCGATACGTTTGTGCTGATGACGCTCACGGCACCGCCATCATGTTGTCGGCGGAGAAACAGGGGGTTACCCCGGAAACGCACATCGCTAACATAAAAGCGCGTCACGAGACCGATTCGGCCGGTTTTCATGTCTCTTTTGACAACTACCACTCGACACATTCACCAGAGAATCAGCACTGGTCTGAGACAATTTTCAAACGTCTCGAGGCAAACGGGCACATTGCGGTCCGAAGCGTTGTGCAAGCCTACGACGAGGTTAAAGGCCTCTTCCTCGCGGATCGATTTATAAAAGGCACCTGCCCGAAGTGCAAAACGCCCGATCAATACGGCGATAATTGCGAAGCCTGTGGTGCCACGTATTCCCCGACCGATGTGATTGATCCTGTCTCTGCACTTTCCGGATCGACACCCGTAGAAAAAGCCTCTGATCACTTATTTTTCACGCTCAGTGCTTTTCAAGAGCTGCTTGCTGAATGGGTGTCAGGTGAACAACTGCAGGCGCCCATCGCAAATAAACTCCGCGAGTGGATTGACGCCGGGCTTCAAGACTGGGACATATCTCGGGACGCGCCCTATTTTGGCTTCGAAATCCCGGGTTACCCCGACAAATACTTTTATGTCTGGCTAGACGCACCGATTGGTTACATTGCGAGCCATCAAAACCTCTGCGAGCGCACCGGTGATGATTTCGAGAGCTACTGGCAACCCGGAAACGACACCGAGCTCTACCACTTCATAGGTAAGGACATCATCAATTTCCACGGTTTGTTCTGGCCCGCGATGTTGGCGAGCGCCGGACTGCGTCAGCCCAGCGCAATTTTCGCTCACGGCTTCCTCACCGTCGACGGTACCAAGATGTCGAAAAGCCGCGGCACCTTCATCATGGCCTCGACCTACCTCGAGCACCTCGACGCTGAGTATCTGCGCTATTACTTCGCGGCAAAACTCAGTCCGAATGTTGACGACATGGACCTAAACCTTGAGGACTTTGTTCAGCGCGTTAACTCTGACTTAGTCGGCAAGGTTGTGAACATTGCAAGTCGTTGTGCTGGTTTTCTGCGAAAGCGCTTTGACAACAAGCTCAGCGCGCAGTGCAGCGAGCCCGAGCTAATCGGCGAACTCATCAATGCGGGCGATTCCATTGCGGCACTCTATGAGGCGCGGGACTTTCAGCGTGCTATGCGTGAGATCATTGCTCTAGCGGATCGGGCGAATCAATACATCGACGATAAGAAGCCTTGGGTACTCGCGAAGGAAGAGGGCCGCGAGCGAGAAGTACAAGACGCATGCTCCGTCGGCATCAATTGCTTCCGAGTGCTGATGACTTACTTGAAGCCAGTGCTCCCGGTCATGGCGGAAAAGAGCGAAGCTTTCCTGGGACTCCCCTTGGATTGGACTGATCTGACAGCGCCTTTGGAAGGGCATACGATCAACAAGTTCTCTCCTCTCATTCAGCGGATAGATCCTGACGCGGTGGCGGCTATGGTTGAGGCTAGCAAGCAGTAACCGGGCAACGTAAGGGCTATGGCCACTTCCTATCGCCAGCCCTACTGCTCGCACTGCTATTCCAAAAGATCACTACGCTAGTTCAAACAATTACTGTTCGATTGGCCCGCGATTCCTTAATATTGGGGGCAGTTGAATGAGACGGGCTTTGAAGCCTGCTGGAGCAAGATGTTAGGGGACTACGCCGTACTGCTCGTTGGCGCAGTATTGGTCAACAACTTTGTGTTGGTTCAGTTTCTGGGCCTGTGCCCATTTATGGGTGTCTCAAACAAACTTGACACCGCTATAGGCATGTCTGCCGCGACCACCTTCGTCCTCACGCTCGCCTCCGTTTGCAGCTATTTGACCTACGAATACCTACTGGAGCCACTCGATCTCACTTATTTGCGAACACTGTCATTCATCCTGGTGATTGCTGTGGTGGTTCAATTTACTGAAATGGTGGTCCGAAAAACGAGTCCTCTGTTACACCGCGTTCTCGGCGTTTATCTGCCGCTCATCACTACCAACTGCGCCGTCTTAGGCGTTGCGCTACTGAACATTAACCAAGCGCATAACTTTATGCAGAGCCTCGTTTACGGGATGGGTGCGGCGCTGGGTTTTTCTTTGGTGTTGGTGTTGTTCGCTGCGATGCGCGAGCGGCTTGTTGTGGCTGATGTACCTGAGGCGTTTCAAGGCGCTGCGATCGGAATGATCACTGCGGGCCTTGCCTCACTGGCCTTCATGGGTTTCGCTGGGTTGGTCTGATGCTTGAGACGATCCTCGGCAATCCGATATTGCTCGCCCTCGCCGCGCTGGTAGGCATGGCCATCGTCTTTGGCGCGCTGCTTGGGTTTGCCGCTGTTAGGTTTGAAGTCGAGGGCAACCCACTCTCTGACCAGATAAACAGCATCCTCCCACAGACACAGTGCGGTCAGTGTGGCTATCCCGGATGCAGGCCCTATGCGGAAGCCATCGCCGAGGGAGACTCCATCAATAAATGCCCGCCCGGTGGTGAAGACACAATCCAAGCGCTCGCCAACTTACTCGACGTTGAACCTGAGCCTCTGGATGCGGAACACGGTGTCGAAGCAGAGCCTACGGTTGCCTACATTCGGGAGGATGAGTGCATTGGCTGCACAAAGTGCATTCAAGCCTGCCCTGTAGATGCGATTTTAGGTGCGGCCAAACAAATGCATACGGTTATCATCGACGAGTGTACAGGGTGCGATCTGTGCGTTGAGCCCTGCCCGGTCGACTGTATCGATATGATCCC
>CAJXZI010000283.1 GCA_913063005.1 uncultured Halieaceae bacterium
AAAACGAAAACTGGCGTAAGCCGATTTTTTTGCCTATCCATTTGGCTCAGAAATTTCTTCAACATCGTCTAGGCTTATAAAAACTAAAAGCAATCTACTCGTTACAGGGAGAAAACGATGAAGAAAGTGACCTTTGCTACCGTTGAGGCATGGAAAGAATGTTCTAAGGAAATGGACAAGCTTGGCATTAGCTATGAATCAGGCAACGAAAAAGATCTCACCGTCACCATTCATGCTGGTGAAGAGCGGTTTAACGACCTAATCGATAACTGTGAGAATGCATTTAATCCGTATGAGGACTACCCAAAGTAAGCCTCATAAAATCTACCCATAAAAAACCCCGCCGAAGCGGGGTTCTTTTTGAGTCATTCAGTAAAACTGAATTACTTAGCTACTGGAGCAACTGGAGCTGCGTAGTAAGGAGACTCGTAACCGTAAGCAGTACCGTTAGTGTCGGTAGAACCGTTACCTTTGAAGTCGCCTGCAGTGCGGCCTTTACCAGAGAAGTTCATAGAGAAAGTCGCTTCACCTTCGCCAGTACCGTTACCGATGAAGTCGCCTTTAGCGTTGTTCGCGCCGTTAGCGTTAGTGTTAGCTGAATCCATGAACGCTGAAGCTTGAGCTGAAGCGATGATTGCTGCGATTGCGATGATCTTTTTCATTGTAAAAATCCTTAAAAATTTGTTTAAAAGTTTTGTGCTGACCAGATAGTTGGCTAGCTGATGAAGATAAGTATATTAGTATTTGCTTAAATGTCAATACTTATTTCGAAAAAACTTTTCCCGTCGCGCAAATCACCCCGAAACAGACATAAAAAAACCGGCGATTGCCGGTTTTAGTGTTCTTAGCCTACCCATTGGTAGGTTGCGCTTCTCGCCGATCCAACCTGCTCAATCAACCCCAGCTTCTTTGCTTTCGTAATCGTTTTATAGAACTGCGCACGAGAGGCGCTCAAACCATGTTGCTCAGCAAGCTCTTCGTAGGTGGCCGTAACCGTTTTCTTACCCGAGTTTGATAATTGCCACAACAGAATAAAAATCACACGGTCGGATTCGGTGACAGCTTCTAACCCAAGCTGTTTCTCAGTATCAATCAGCAGATTAACGATATTTAAGTAAGCTTTTAAATCAGGCACTGATGCGTCTCGCAATAAAAGAGAGGATTTGTCGTCTTAACAACATAACAAGAGTGAATATAAGTATAGACCCCATGATATCGCCAAATAAATAGCGGAATGGCAACATTATGGTTGATTCAACGTGATAGTAAGCTGAATGCAGCAGAGAATTGATAAATGTAGAAATAATTACCGCAATAATAAAGGCTCGGAAAGTGCCTATCCCCTCATTATTGTGTAAGGCAACGCCCTCATACCACTTGTTTTTAAACAAGAAATTAATCATCGCAATCGATCCGCCGACCGCAATAGTGCCAAAGCTCGCACCAACCAAGGCATCAACGGGCGCCGCACCCAAGATATAGATGCCTGCTATTAATTGCGCAAAAAATATCGCCGGGAGCGCAACAACACCCAAAAGGTATGCCATCAAGATTTTCAGGCCATGTGGAATAAACAATAAACTTGCATGACTGAGGTCAATCGACGGGAAAAGCTCATTTTCCACCGGATTAATCACTTTGAATTGAAAGGCAAACGCAGCGACTAAAATCACTGTCAGTATGAGCTGCAATTGCAGGTGTTTTTGAAACGAGGTCATCTACTACTCCGAATATCTGACCTCATTTTAGCCAAACTCATCATGTCCAGACACAAAAAAACCGGCCTTAGCCGGTCTTTTATCTTTTGATTCGCAAATTAGCCAGCGACGATCACTGACAAGAAGCTGAACCAAGAGAACGCAATCAGCGCTACAACGAATGTCATCGCAAAACCTTGGAAACTAAACATGTCTTTCTCCTAAAACGATGCGGTACTACTGCATCTCGGTTAATTGAGCTTTACTGCGTGCGTTGATCCGTGGGGTCATCGCCACCCTCGATGTCTTCGAGCTTTTGCTTACGAGGAATCATCGGGTCATCGTCATCCATTAGGATCCGATGTGCTGGGCCTTCTAAGTCGTCGTACTGACCACTTTTGACAGTCCAGAGAAATATTACGGCCGCAATTAACATCATGCCAAGTGCGATAGGAATGAGGAGATACAGGATATCCATCAGCCGTCCGAGTATTTCAGTGTTTGTTAATATACTCCAATCGCGAAGAGATGCAAATGACTTATCTCAAGCGAAGTGCATTTACGACAACCACCAAGGAACTCAGCGACATGCCTATCGCTGCGCCCCAAGGCGGCACCAATCCCATCGCCGCTAGCGGAACCGCTGCCACGTTATATCCGAGTGCCCAAAATAGGTTCTGACGAATAATTAAGCGAGTTTCTCTCGATTTTTCAACAGCTTGTGGAAGCATGTGTAATTTTTCAGACAGTGCAACCATATCCGCTGTGGCATGCGCCAGCTGCGCCCCCTGCCCCATTGCGATAGAGACATCCGCCGCCGCGAGCACTGGCGCGTCATTTACCCCATCGCCGACCATCACCACACGATGCCCCTTGGCCTGGAGCGCCTGAACAGCCGCAAGCTTATCTGCCGGACGCAAATCACCCTTAGCCTGAGAAACGTTCAGCTGTGTGGCCATTTCATCTACCGCTGCCTGCTGGTCGCCACTGAGAATCTGGATCTGACAACCCAATTCAGCCAGCTGCGCAACCGCCTCGACCGCATCACTTCGCAGCTGATCACTGAGTATAAATTGCGCGAGCAAGCCCTCTGCACTGCCTAGATAGACCACCGTACCGCGTAGATCTGACTCATCCGGAATAGTCGCACCGCTGAGCTGCGCCACAAAAGTCGAACGACCTAAGCGGTAGGTATGCCCCTCGATTTGACCTTCGATACCCTCGCCCGGGATCGCATTGAGCTGTTGTGCGGAATATCTCTCTGAACTCTGTAATGCGAGTACTTTCGATACCGGATGCTCTGAGGCAGTCGCCAAGGTCGCCGCGAGTTGAGTGAGCTCATCCTCTGATTTATCCGCCAGTTGTTTAGTGCCACTCAGCACTAAGGCACCTTTAGTGAGCGTGCCGGTCTTATCAAATACAAACACATCCGCCGCAGCGAGGGTTTCGAGTACATGTCCGCGCGT
>CAJXZI010000284.1 GCA_913063005.1 uncultured Halieaceae bacterium
ATGTAAGGCGCAAGACCGACACCCAAGCCAATAAAGCCTAGCGTGTTCAGAACGATCACAGACGGGTAAAGCAGGTAGTCGCGACGCCGACGGATTGAGCTGAAGATAATGCCCGCTGTCCACAACGTCAGTGCGGGGATCGGCGCCACATACCAAAAGTTAGGTGTCGTGAACCAACGATCCCAAACCAATGGCGACTGAAATGGCACCCAAACACTCACCAGACCGGCGAACCCGAGCGTAAGCAGTGCCATACGGAAGCTGTAACGGTAAGCGAGATCTCTCAAGTCATCCGATGTCTTCATGACCAACCAAGCCGCACCAAGCAGAGAGTAGCTCGCAAGCAGCGCGAATCCACACATTAGCGTGAACGGGGTAAGCCAATCCCACCAGCCGCCGCCATATGCACGTCCATCAACCTCAATACCTTGGACGAAAGCACCGAGGACAATGCCTTGCATGAAAGTCGCAACGATCGATCCCCAATGGAAGCTCCGGTCCCACCATTTGCGGTGGGCGGGATCACGCCAACGGTATTCAAACGAGACACCCCGAAATACAAGCGCGAGCATCATCACAATAAACGGCGCGTAGAGCGCGGGCATCACAATCGCATAGGCCAGGGGGAATGCTGCAAAAAGACCACCCCCACCTAGGATCAGCCACGTTTCGTTACCATCCCAAACAGGCGCTACCGTATTCATCGCCACGTCGCGCTGTGTATCGTTCTCAAGATAAGGAAATAAGATACCTATCCCCAGATCAAAGCCATCCAGAACGACGTAGATGAAAACCGCGAGACTCAGAATAGCGGCCCAAACTATTGGAAGATCAATCGCCTCACCCATTTTGTGGCGCCCCCTCCCCGATATTCAACATCGAAGCCACAGGTGTTGTACCTGCCGCACGCGTGGGTTGGCCAATGGGTAGCTCATCTTTGTTGGGTGACGTTGCGAGAATTCTCAGGATATACATCACCCCCGCTCCGAAGAGCAGGAAATACACAACAATAAACGCCAAAAGCGACCCGGCAACAGCCGGCGCTTCAATCGGCGACGCTGATTGCGCCGTCGTCAGAACCCCATAGACCGTGTACGGCTGACGACCAACCTCTGTCACAATCCACCCGGCAACAACCGCAATAAACCCTGAAGGCCCCATGAGGGTTGCCCACTGAAGGAAGGGACGACTGGTGTAAAGACGGTCTTTAAACCTGAGCCACAGTGATATCACACCGATTAGCGCCATGAGCGTCCCGATACCGATCATCACCCGGAACGACCAAAACACGGTCGCAACTGGCGGGCGTTCTTCTGGCGGCACGTCCTTGAGCCCGGGTGTCTCGCCATCCAACTCATGCGTCAAAATCAGCGCTGAGGCATAAGGAATCTCGACCTCAAAGCCATTTGATTCCGTCTCCTCGTCGGGGAAGCCGATGATGATAAATGGCGCACCTTTTTGGCGCTCCCAATGGCCCTCCATCGCGGCCACTTTTACCGGTTGATGCTCAAGGGTATTAAGGCCGTGAAAATCGCCTGCTAAAATTTGTAAAGGCGCCACGAAGGTCGCCATCCACATTGCCATGCTCAGCATCTTCTTCGCATCTTTGGACTGGCTGCCGCGCAGCAGGTGCCAGGCACCGGTCGCACCAACAACAAACGCGGTGGTTAAGTAAGCCGCTAGCGTCATGTGTACCAAACGGTAGGGGAAGCTTGGGTTAAATATGACCGCGAACCAGTCGACAGGTATGAACTGCCCCACCTCGTTTATCTCGTAGCCCGCAGGGGTATGCATCCAGCTGTTCACTGCCAGAATCCATGTAGCAGACAGCACGGTTCCAAACGCGACCATACCCGTTGCGGCAAAGTGCAGCCCCCTGCCGACGCGATTCATACCAAACAGCATAATGCCCAGGAAGCCAGCCTCGAGGAAAAACGCTGACATTACCTCATAGGCCATCAATGGACCTAGAACCGGCCCGGTCAGATCAGAGAAGACGCTCCAGTTCGTACCGAATTGGTAGGACATTACAAGACCGGACACCACGCCCATGCCAAAAGCAATGGCGAATATTTTTAACCAATACTTGAAAAGCCTCAGGTAAACGTCTTTACCCGTCCAAAGCCAAAGTCCTTCCAAAACGAACAGATCACTAGCGAGTCCAATCGAGAAGGCAGGGAAGATAATGTGGAAGGCCACCGTACACGCAACTTGAATGCGCGCCAGAAGCAATGCATCGAACAATTCGAACATGGTCGTATCACTATTTTGAGGTGGCAACACTGCCACGTGATGGTGGGTGATGACTACGGATTCACTACCCACCGGAGCTTGCAAGTATAATGAACTTGGATCGCTGAAATAAGTCCGAAGCGCGCTTGCGACCAAATTACGCCCAATACCTAACATCACTTGTTGGAATACATTGACTCAAAAGCATTACCTCAATCTATTACCTTTGAGTGAGCTATTACCCATGAGTGAGAGGCTCGCTCACCTCGGACCTCAATCTTTTGGGGCGCCTAACGCAGAGCAAATCGCAAACGGGGAATCGAGTAGAACGAGGCGTCAAAGCAAGTCAGCTGTCTCGAGTCAGGACTTTGGGCTTCGGGCTTCGGGCTTCGGGCTTCGGGCTTCGGGCTTCGGACGTCATTATCCTTACTCCATCCACGAAAACAGGATACATTTTCGCTAGATGGGCCCCTCTGCATGGCTGCGTTACACGCCGCCCGTTAAGCCGCCCTCTAAGCTGCCCTTTAAAGGGCTCCGCTCAACCTCGGAACACCCAACCTACCGTCACATTTACCCCCCGTGAAGCACTGAGCGTAACGTGTCGGCTCTATTGAGGTATGCTCCTCAAATAAGAAAAGTAAGGACCACGCCCTGTGAAAAAGCACTTAACGCTAATACGCATTCTTGTTGTGGGCTCTATAGCAATACTTGCAGCTGCCGCTGTAGTAACACCACCTCCCGAGGAGCCACCAAACTGGGGAAATACGCTCACAGCGATTGGCTCGCTGGGCTACCTCGTTAGCCTTTTGCTATTACTCGCTGGGAGTGAGAAGGCACGCTGGACATTCGTTCCCAGCATTGCCGTCTCATTGGTAGGCATGCCATTCGCGGCCTACCCTGCGGGTGAATTAAATGCCTTT
>CAJXZI010000285.1 GCA_913063005.1 uncultured Halieaceae bacterium
TCCATTCAACGACTTCAATGGTGTCGTTGAGAGTGTGAATTATGAAAAAAGCCGCTTAAACGTGGCTGTTTTGATCTTCGGTCGCTCAACGCCCGTAGAGTTGGAATTCGGTCAGGTCGAAAAGGGCTGATCAATCGCACCGATTTAGGGTGCAAAAGTAACGCCGCCTAGCGGCAATGATTGGGGAGCCCGCGCAGCCTGCTGCAACGGCGTTTGAACCCAGGAGAAAAAACATGGCAAAGAAAATTGACGGCTATATCAAGCTGCAAATCCCTGCCGGTCAGGCAAACCCCTCGCCACCCGTTGGCCCAGCACTGGGTCAAAAAGGCGTAAACATTATGGAATTTTGTAAGGCCTTTAACGCTGAGACCCAAGGTCTTGAGCCAGGTCTGCCAATTCCTGTTGTGATTACTGTCTACAACGACAAGTCGTTCACCTTCATCAAAAAGACGCCACCCGCATCTGTTCTGCTGAAGAAAATTGCAGGTATTAAGAGCGGTTCTGGCCGTCCTAATACGGAAAAGGTAGGCAAGGTAACGCGTGCGCAGCTCGAAGAAGTTGCAACGCAGAAGTGGCCTGATTTGACGGCTGCCGACATGGACGCGGCTGTTCGCACTATTGCAGGTAGTGCACGCGCGGCGGGCATCGAGACAGAGGGAGTGGTTTAATCATGGCTAAGTTATCAAAGCGCGTAAAAGCGTTTCGCGAGCGTGTTGACGCAAACAAGAGCTATCCCCTCGATGAGGCGATTGCGATCCTCAAAGAGACAGCAACCGCGAAATTCAATGAATCTGTAGAGATTGCTGTAAACCTTGGCGTCGACGCACGTAAGTCGGATCAGGGCGTACGTGGTGCGACAACCCTGCCCCACGGTACGGGTTCAGAAGTTCGTGTAGCGGTATTCACGCAGGGTGAAAACGCTGACAAAGCAAAAGAAGCTGGTGCCGATCTCGTTGGTATGGAAGAGCTTGCCGACCAGATCAAAGGCGGCATGATGGACTTCGACGTCGTGATCGCGTCTCCTGATGCGATGCGAGTTGTTGGTCAGCTGGGTCAGGTCTTGGGTCCCCGTGGCCTTATGCCTAACCCCAAAACCGGTACCGTAACGCCTGACATCACGGCTGCTGTGCAGAACGCCAAAGCGGGTCAGATGCGTTTCCGTACTGACAAGAACGGCATTATTCATGGCGGTATTGGCAAGATCAATTTTGATGCTGCGGCTATCGAGGGCAACCTCGTCGCCGTGTTGGCAGACCTTAAAAAGGCGAAGCCGGCAGCCGCAAAAGGTGTATACGTTCGTAAAGTGACACTGTCCACGACTATGGGTCCTGGCGTCACTATCGATCACAGCGTTATCGAATTTTAATGATTCTGAATTGGCTCCGGGCTTGCCCGGGGCTCGCTTGCCGCTGGTTGGCAGGCATGGAGTGCAGCGTTTAGGCACTCCACTTTGAAGTCTTAAGCAGAGTGTGTGGGCGCAGCCCCTAGCAGGACGCAGGACTATCAAAGACCGTAGGGGGAGGCTGTGTCTCCTTAAACGAAGCAGGTATTTGTTCAACCTACGCAGATGGTGAATACGTTCACCTAGGGTGGTCATAGCAGTGCTATGGCCTTGGCATAAACCATAGGAGTAGATCCGTGGCAATTGGACTCGAAGAGAAGAAAGCGATCGTCGCTGAAGTCAACGAGACAGCGGCCAGTGCTTTGTCACTCGTGATTGCTGACGCCCGAGGCGTAGCATCGAATGACATGACGGCTCTCCGTGCCACCGCTCGCGAGAATCAAATTCAGTTACGCGTTGTTCGTAACACTCTCGCAAAGCGTGCACTCGAAGGTACTGACTACGAATGTGTCAACGACACATTGGTAGGTCCGTCCATCTTTGGATTTTCGATGGAAGATCCAGGTGCAGCGGCTCGGTTGTTTAAAGATTTCGCTAAAGATAACAGCGAATTCGAAGTCAAAGCATTGTCCGTTAGCGGTAAGTTGCTGGGTGCAGACCAGCTCGACGTCTTGGCGAAGTTGCCAACACGTGAGCAAGCACTTGCATCGTTGATGAGCGTTATGCAAGCGCCTGTCGGCAAGCTTGTTCGTACGATGAATGAAGTACCAAGCAAGCTCGTTCGTACAGTGGCAGCGGTTCGTGATCAAAAAGAGCAAACCGCGTAAGCGCGCGCTCGACTACACATTTTAGGAGAGATAAACATGGCAATTTCAAAGGAAGAAATCCTTGATGCAATCGCAGAAATGAGCGTAATGGATGTTGTTGCGTTGATTGAGGCGATGGAAGAGAAGTTTGGCGTTTCAGCCGCAGCAGCCGTTGCAGTAGCAGCGCCAGCAGCGGGTGGCGATGCAGGTGGCGCGGCAGCAGCTGAGCAGACTGAATTCGACGTTATCCTTGCTTCTGCAGGCGAGAAGAAAGTAAACGTGATCAAGGCAGTTCGCGCGATCACTGGTCTTGGCCTCAAAGAGGCGAAAGGCCTGGTTGATGGTGCACCAGCACCCATTAAAGAAGGCGTTAGCAAAGAAGACGCCGAGGACATCAAGTCGCAAATCGAAGAAGCCGGCGGTTCAGTCGAGGTTAAGTGATCCTTTTAGGATTGCAGATTTGCAGGTCCGGGCTGGTGCGCAATGCGCACCGGCCTTTTTCCGGTTCTAGCAGCCGGGTTAATTGGCGATAAGCCATTCGTGTTGGTGATAACCAACGACATTCGTTGAGGAGTATCAATGACTTACTCGTTTACAGAGAAGAAGCGCCTTCGTAAAGATTTCGGATCGATGCCGAAGGTTATGGATATCCCCTACTTGCTCGCTATCCAGCTGGATTCCTACCGCAAGTTTACTCAGCCGGATACTCCGGTGGATGAGCGCGGCGACTACGGTCTGCACGCAGCTTTCCGCTCAGTATTCCCCATCACGAGTTACAGTGGAAATGCGGCGCTTGAGTATGTGGATTACTCTCTGGGCACCCCTGTTTTCGACGTCGAAGAATGTGTTTTGCGTGGCACAACCTACGCCTGCGCGCTTCGCGTCAAAGTGCGCCTTATTATTTACGATAAGGAAGCATCGTCTAAGTCAATAAAAGACATCAAAGAGCAAGATGTCTACATGGGCGAGATTCCGCTCATG
>CAJXZI010000286.1 GCA_913063005.1 uncultured Halieaceae bacterium
CCGCGCAAAGTAGTTAACAATCGAGGCGACCGTATCGGGCAATTTGTCGTCGTCACACCAAGCGGCCGCTTCAATCACATCATCTATAAAGAAGGACTCGGTGTACTCCGTCAACATCGTTTCATATTGTCCTAGCCAGCTTTTGGGCTCGGGATCGGTAATGAAATGCGCCTTGCTCGCGCCAGCGAGGGCAAAGTCTGCTAGGCAAGGGCGATCTCCCAGTAGAAATCGGTGATTGGCAAAGTGTTGGGAGAGAACGTCTAGCATCTCCTTGAAATCGGCTTTCACGGTAGCCCCGCCTTCGATTCCAGCACCGTTTGCCTCGCAGGCGTGCTTCCCGAACCCTGCACTCATAGCCGGTCCTAGGTTGGAAAATTGCTCAATCTCTTCGTCTGTAAGTGGCACGTCGATTGAGCGATCGAGCATTAGATTTGCTCCAAAACGAGGACCGACCCATGCCACATTTTCTGGATAGCACCAGCGGGAATGTAGGCAGATGCGACCGAGCCAGTGATTGAAAGCGTCTTCCAAGACAAAGCAAAGGGACCGTTGAAGCGGTGTCTTTGGTATGACGGGTTGGTCGTTAAAACGGCCATCCAGGAGTGGACCGATGGCGATGGTGTCTTGCAGTAACCACTTATCGGGAGTGGCTAGCAATGGTATGAAATGCGTACCGGCTTTTGCTTCAAGTTCTACTTTTCGCGCTTCTGTTTTAAATTGGTAATGCCAAGGGATTTGCTGAAAACGCAGTTGAGCTTCGAGTTTGCGGGTAAAAAAACTTAATTCACTGCCAATAAGCTCATATTCGCCAGGGTACATAGCAAGGTCCTCGTATTTGGCGTTGAGGCTTACATATTGACATCAATTATGTCAATATTTACCACATTTGTCGCAGATAAAAACGAGACTAACAATGACATCACAAACCCCACTAAAATTAGTTGGCGGCACGGGTTCACCCTACACGCAAAAAATGGTGGCGCTGCTTCGCTACCGCCGCATTCCTTATAGTATTCAATGGGGACAACCGGATGCGTTGTGCGATGCTATGGGTGTCCAAAAGCCACGTCCTATTTTCATGCCGACGTTTTTCTTTGAGGGCGACACAGGCGTCTCTGCTGAGTGTGATTCGACACCCATTATTCGGCGTCTCGAGACGATGTACTCGGGTCGATCGGTGTTGCCAGAGGATCCGGCATTGGCCTTTATCGACTACCTAATTGAGGACTTCGCCGACGAGTGGTGTACCAAATACATGTTCCATTACCGCTGGCATTTTGCCGAGGATGCGGACAATGCGGGGACACTGCTGCCTCTGGGTATGGACGTGAGTATGCCGGACGAGTTCTTTCAGCAATACAAACACCATATTGCAGAGCGCCAAATTAGCCGGCTCTACGTCGTGGGCTCGAATGACACGACGGCCCCTGTGATTGATGCAAGCTATCGACGTTTTCTTGCGGCAATGGAATCCCACCTGACGAACCAGAAGTTCATGCTTGGTAACCGCCCCGGTGCAGGCGATTTCGGTTTGCACGGTCAGCTAACGCAGCTGGTTGGGTTTGATCCCACGTCTCGAGCGATTGCCCACGAAGTATCGCCACGAACCGTGGCCTGGGTGGATCAAATTCATGATCAGAGTGGACTAGAACCCACGCGACAGGACTGGACTGATCTTGAGGAACAGCCCGAAAGTCTACGTGACCTACTGTCTGAAATTGGTCGCGTCTATGCGCCGGCACAGTTAGCGAACGCAAAGGCCGTGGAGAGGGGTGAAAAGACCTGGGAATGCGAGATTGACGGTGCACCATGGGTGCAGCAAACCTTCCCCTATCAGGCCAAGTGTATGCGGTGGACGAATGAGCAGTATCAGGCGCTTGGATCATCGGACCGAGCGCTGGTTGATTCGGTGCTTAAAGGGACCGGTGTTGAAGCAATGCTGTTTGCGCCGTGAGTCTTGATTAGACTGGTTAACGACAACAAACGGGCCGCACGGCCGGAGTGGCTCTCACTGCTGTGAAATAGGGGACAAGATCATGGGTTTTGAATTAAACGATCGGGTTGTTGCATTAAACGTTCAGCTACAAGCGTTCATGGATAAGCATATTTACCCGCGTGAGCATGATTGGCACGAGTGGTGTTTGGATCAAGATAACCTCTGGGTCACACCGCCTTGGTTTGATGAACTCCGTGAGCTGGCGAAAGCTGAGGGTCTGTGGAATTTATTTTTACCCCGCGAGTACGCGCCATGGAGTCCTGGGCTCAGTAATGTCGAAATCGCCCCCTTGTTTGAGACCATGAGCAAGGTCTTGTGGGCCCAGCCCGTATTCAACTGCAACGCGCCTGACCGCGGCAACATGGAAGTACTGGCGAAATACGGTACGGAGGCCCAGCAAAAGCAATGGCTTGACCCTTTGTTAGCCGGTGAAATTAGAAGTGCGTACGCCATGACCGAGCCTCAGGTGGCCTCTAGCGATGCTACCAACATGGAGCTGGAGATAACGCGTGACGGCGATGAGTACGTGCTTAACGGACGTAAATGGTGGACCACGGGTGCTATCAATCCACGATGTAAAATCATGCTGGTCATGGGGAAATCGAACCCCGAGAACCCTCGCCACCGACAGCACTCGACCATATTGGTACCCAGAGATACACCGGGAATAACCTTGGTGCGTCCACTGCGCGTGTTTGATAGTCTCCACTCGCCGGGCGGCGAGGCTGAGCTTCTGTTTGAGAATGTGCGGGTACCCGTCACGAATATGATTAAGGGCGAGGGATGCGGATTCGAGATTGCACAGGGCAGGTTGGGACCAGGTCGCTTCCGTGTCGCTGCGGTCTTCACTTGCCTGACGTAATCAATAATAGCGTCAAGCGTGACCATGTGATCGTTCCAGTCGACCAGTGCTTCATTACCCACATTGATCGCTGAAATGATGTGCTCATATTGACTGGCCAGTGCGATTGCCCGTGCCAACTCAGCCTGATTTTTCAAGGTGTTCTCAGCCAGTTCCTCTGCCGGAATGGGGGCGTTGAGCCATGGGCATCCATGATGATTACTGACCTCCGCCTCCAACCAAACACCCAGCAGCACGTTTATCGGCAAAGCATGCTGATGAAT
>CAJXZI010000287.1 GCA_913063005.1 uncultured Halieaceae bacterium
TTCACTAGTGGTACAACCGGCAAACCCAAAGGCGTAGTTCACACGGTCGCAAGCGTCTCGGCGATGGTGGTTTCGTTGATTGAGGCCTGGGGCTGGCGAGAGACAGACGTCATTCCCTTGTTTCTTCCACTTCATCATGTCCACGGCATCGTCAATGTTTTGCTTTGTGCGCTTTGGCGGGGTGCAATGGTGGATCTTTACCCACGGTTTGACGCGGAGCAGGTTTGCTCAAAGGTTGCGGTCGGTCGCTACTCGGTTTTCATGGCGGTGCCCACCATCTACGTCAAACTCATAGCCTATTTGAAGACTCTCGACACCCCAGTGCAAAAGCAAATTACCGAGGGGTTTGCGGCTATGCGGCTGAATGTTTCAGGGTCCGCCGCTTGCCCCGTTCCGCTTTTTGAGGAATGGGAAGCCTTGACCTCGCAGCGTTTTCTCGAGCGCTACGGCATGACTGAGCTGGGTATGGCGCTCTCAAATCCCTACGACGGTGAGCGCCGACCTGGCCATGTTGGGCAACCCCTACCGGGCGTTGTGATCAAGCGTATCAACGACATTGGTGAGGATATCACTGAACCGGCGACACCCGGTGAGTTGGCGGTGAAGAGCCGCACAGCTTTCAGAGAATATTGGGGGAACCCTGAGTCGACCAAAAAGGCATTTGCTGATGGTTGGTTTTTGACGGGTGATATTGCCGTCGTTGATGACGGCGCTTATCGCATACTCGGGCGCGCCTCAATCGACATTATCAAGTCCGGTGGGTACAAGCTATCCGCGCTTGAGATTGAGGCGACTTTGCTCGAGCACCCTCACGTCAGCGAGGTTGCGGTGATTGGGGTGCCGAATGATGAATGGGGCGAGATAGTGGCCGCCGCTGTCGTTCTGGCACATCCCGTTTCGGAGGACAGCCTCATTAAGTGGTCACGCGAGCGCATGAGTGGCTATAAGGTCCCTCGGAACTGGCTCTTTACTGATGCCTTGCCGCGCAACGCGCTTGGTAAGGTCACCAAGCCATCACTCAAGGCTTGGTTTGAGGGGTAGGTGCGTCATGGCTGGCTTCCTGTCTGACTGAGTCGAAACACGATGCAGCGCAAGATCATCCACATCGACGCTGATTGCTTTTACGCCGCGATAGAAATGCGTGATGACCCTGCATTGCGCGGGATCCCTATGGCTGTTGGGGGTAGTGCGGAGCGCCGTGGTGTGCTGACTACAGCTAATTATGACGCGCGAAAGTTCGGAGTCCGCTCCGCCATGTCGACCGCTCATGCGATGCGATTATGCCCGCACCTGACCGTGGTGCCGCCTCAGTTCATGAAATACCGAGAGGCGTCGAAAGCGATGCGCGGCATATTTGAGGAGTACACCGAAATCATCGAGCCGCTGTCGCTGGATGAGGCCTATCTCGACGTAACTGATTCCTGTGGAGAGAGCCTAACGGCGACGAAAATCGCTAAGGAGATACGGGCGAAGGTAAAACAGGAATTGGATATCACAGTTTCTGCAGGCGTCTCGGTTAACAAGTTCATCGCTAAGGTGGCCTCGGATTGGAAGAAGCCTGATGGACTTACCGTGGTGACACCAGAACAGGTTGATACCTTCGTTGGGGCTCTATCGGTAAAGAAGATCCCAGGTGTGGGCGCCGTCACGGCAGAGAAAATGCATCGATACGGGTTGAAGACCTGTGCTGATGTCAGGGGCTGGGAGCTCCACGATCTCATTCGCCGATTTGGGAAGTTTGGTGTTGTCCTGCACGAGCGGTCGCGGGGTAAAGACGAGCGACCCGTGCAGTCGAGCCGGATGCGTAAATCAATCAGTGTCGAAACCACCTTCGGTGACGATCTGTCAGGGCCTGAGGTTTGGGAGCCCTTTGTGGATAAGCTCTTTGAGCAATTACTCGGACGAATTGAGGCAGCAAAGGCGGAGGAGAGCATCCATAAAGCCTTCGTGAAACTGAAGTTTTCGGACTTTAGTAGCACAACGGTCGAGCGAGTTGGCACAGCTGCGGTGGAGTCCGATTATCGACAGCTGCTCATTGAGGGCTGGCATCGTCGTGAGATGCCGGTCCGCCTCATTGGCATTGGCGTAAGGTTGCAGGATGGTTGGGAGCATGCATCCCAACGGTTGCCGTTTGAGCAGAGCGACGAATGAAGCGCATTTACGAGTGCGACTGCCCGAGACTGACGTAGCTCGGTTAAACCCAGCGAGATTAATAATTAGCCCATTCTCTGTTCTGAAACAGAAGCATGGACTGGCAAGCTGATTGTGATTTTCTTATGGCAGGCGATAAGCCTTGGGTTTGAAAATACAGCCACGTATCCTTACGTCTCTGATTTATATGATCACAACCAAGGAAGGGCAATATGTCCCGAATGATCTCGCAGCTCGATTCTGTCGTTGTCGGTGTTAACGATCTAGCCGTTGCGGCTATCGATTACGCAAACCTGACTGGTCGAAGTGGGCAGGAAGAAGAGTTTCGAGGCGATGCCTCGGTGGGTTTTGAGCTGGTAAATACCCGCCTGAGATTGGTTGAAACCTCTGAAAGACAGGGCCTCAAACAGCTGGTCTTTGGCTGTCCTGACCTAGACTCCGCGCGTCGCAGATTGCCTAAGGTGGGTATTGAGATCGTTGATGAAGCGTCGGATGCTGGTTTTCTCGCCCTCAATCGAGAGACCACTCGCAGTGTGAGTTTGGCTTTAACAGAAGCGCGTGACATCGGATCAGATGATTTGCCCAGCGAGGGCGCCTTATCGGGTCTCGATCATGCGGTGGTTGCCAGTGGCGATGGTGATTTCACCTCTGCGTTACTCAGTGGCCGTCTACAGCTTGATTTGCGGCTCGATCGCACCAACGAGAATTGGGATGCACGCCTTATGTTCTTTCGTTGCGGCGATTTGATCGTTGAGGTTTATCAGCCCCTGTCAAAACCATTAGACCCCGAGCGCGATCGTTTCTTCGGGTTGAGCTGGCGTACGGACAATATCGAAGCAACTCGCAGCGAACTCACCGAGCGTGGCTTTGATGTCTCAGATATCCGGACCGGTCGCCGCCCAGGTACGCGGGTTTGTACAGTGCGCGACAAAACCCACGGTGTGCCTACGTTGATTCTCGGCACTCCCT
>CAJXZI010000288.1 GCA_913063005.1 uncultured Halieaceae bacterium
ACGGAGACGCCATGTTTGGGTCTTGATCAATGGTGGACCCGGCAGCGGTATTCATAAATCTACCGACCGTGGTAAGACATGGACCGAAATCTCATCGGGCTTACCGAGTGACCACATGGGGCGCATTGGCCTCGCCGGCGCCAAAAGTGACCCTGACATGATTTACGCGATCATCGAAGCGAGCGACAAAGAGAAGGGCGTGTATCGCTCTACAGACTTTGGTAGTACCTGGGAAAAGCGCTCGTCCTACATGACCTCGAGTCCACAGTACTACAACGAGATTGTGGTCGACCCGCAGAATGCGGAGCGTCTTTATGCACTCAACACGTTCACCATGAAATCTGAGGATGGTGGCAAGTCGTTTTCAGCAATTTCCAGCCAATGGCGCCATGTGGATGATCATGCGCTGTGGATTGACCCAGAGAACACAGCTCATCTTTACATCGGCGGTGATGGCGGTATTTATGAGAGCTGGGACCGTGGCACCACCTGGCGACATATTCGCAACCTCTCGATTACACAGTTCTATCGGATACAGCCCGATTACGTGGAGCCGTTTTATAACGTCTGTGGGGGGACACAGGACAACAATTCGATTTGTGGACCGTCGCGAACCACCAATGTCCACGGCATTACTAACTCCGATTGGAATGTTGTTTTGGGTGGCGACGGCTACGAACCACAGTTTGACCCTACGGATCCAAATACCGTCTACGCCCAATACCAGTATGGCGGACTTGCGCGCTATGACCGACGCACACAGGAGCGGATTTATATCGCACCGCACCCCGAGAGTGGCGAGAACGATTACAAGTGGAACTGGAATACGCCGTTACTGGTAAGCCCACACGATCCTAAACGACTGTACTACGCAGCGGAGTATCTATTCCGCTCAGATGATCGTGGCGACAGCTGGCGAAAAGTCAGTCCCGATCTAACCCGTCAAATCGATCGCAATCAGCTTGACGTAATGGGGCGTGTTTGGGGTGTCGATACGATCGCGAAAAACGACTCCACCTCGATGTATGGCGCAGCCATCATGATCAGCGAGAGCGAACTGCAAGAGGGCTTGATTTACGTTGGTACGGACGACGGCGTTATCAATGTTACAGAAGATGGAGGTGCGACCTGGTCACAAACCACACGCTTCTCGGGCGTGCCTGATATGACCTACATCGATGATGTACAGGCGTCGATGCATGACGTTAACGTCGTTTACGCCGTCATGGAAAACCATAAGCGTGGCGACAACAAGCCTTACGTGCTTAAGTCGACCAACAAGGGTAAGAGTTGGAAGTCGATAGCGAGCAACCTTCCCGAAAATGGCTTTGCTCATACCATCGCCGAAGATCATATTGATCCTAATCTCTTGTTCTTGGGTACCGAGCAAGGCGTATTCGTTACTCAAGATGGCGGTGAGAGTTGGAGTCAAATGCGAAACAATCTTCCGACTATTTCGGTGCGCGATATTGAAATTCAGCGGCGCGAGAACGATCTAGTAGTAGGGACCTTTGGGCGAGGCATCTACATCGTTGATGATTACTCACCGCTTCGCACACCGGCAGCGGATCTTGCCGATTTTGAGCTGTTTGCGCCGCGAGACCCTTGGTTGTTCATTGAGGGTGATGTGTGGGGTGGTGTTGAAAAAGGCTCAATTGGTCATGCGTTCTTCACCGCGCCAAATCCGGAGTTTGGTGCCGTCTTTCGGTATTACGTCAGAGAGGGCCTGAAGAGTAAAAAGCAGCTGCGTCGTGCGGCTGAAATCTCTGTTGAAAACGAGGGAGGCGACACACCCTATCCCTCTTGGGATGAACTTCGTGAGGAAGATCGCGAGCGTCGGCCGTCGCTCCACATTCTTGTGAGAGATGCTGCTGGGCAACTCGTGCGGCAGATTCCTGCCAAATCAGGTAGTGGACTCCACCAGACCGCATGGGATTTACGACTACCCGCACCTGATCCCATCAGTATCAAAGCGGCAGGGCCCCGGCCGTATTGGGAAAGTGATCCTGCGGGGCCACTTGCCTTACCCGGGAAGTATAGTGCTTCCTTGGCTTTAGAGCGTGACGGGCTGCTTACTGAGGTAGGGAAGGCACAGACCTTTACTGTGAAAGCACTGGATAACAGCGAGGAGATCACCGACGATCGCCGCGCGCTGCAAGATTTCCAAATCAAGGTGGCTTCGCTGCAGCGTGCCGTTAAAGGTGCCGTGCGGAGCCTGGGAGAACTCGATAATCGTGTCGCCCATCTTCGGGCTGCATTGCCAGCAACGCTGAGATCGACCGAGGCCGAGCGCAATGCCATCAACCAACTTGAGTCTCAATTGGCCGACCTTCGAGTAATGCTCCGCGGTGATCGCACAGTGAGCAGTCGAAACGAGCCATCACCCATGTCGATTTCATCACGGGTCTCTGCTATCTACGGCACGGTGGTATTTTCGCAGTCAGCCGTGGGGGGTAACTTTGAGGACTCCTACGCGATTGCGGCCGCTGAGTTTGCGCAGGCGCTGACAAACCTTAAGCAAGCCACTCAAGCGCTCTCGGCACTTGAAGCAAGGCTCGAGGATCAGGGCGCCCCGTGGACGCCGGGACGGGTGCCTGAATGGTCCAGCGCTGAATGAAACACTTATGGTTACGTATTTTGGCAGGGCAGTCGCATCTGGTTCTAGCTGCCTTGTTAGGTTTGTCACTCGTTCCATTCGCGAGTACTGCCGCGGTAGTAAGTTTGGGAGATAGAGCTGAGAACAGCCAGGCAGAGCGCTCGGGCCATATCATTCCAGAGCTGCTTGTCGGTGATATGAGGCCCCAGCAGTTATTCGATGCGCACCCTCGCTTCGCCGAGGGATACAACGCGTTTGAGGCGGATTCGCTCGCGGTGCCGGAGAATGTAAGCGTTTTACTGTTCTTTGGAACATGGTGCCACGACAGCGAGCGCGAGGTACCTCGCTTGCTAAAGTTACTCGAGACGGCAGGCTTGAGCGAGGACAAACTTAAGCTCATTGCCTTGGATTATCGAAAGCGAGAGCCCGAGGGACGAGCGACGAAATTTAATGTCCGCTATACCCCGACAGCTATTTTTATGCGAGACGGGAAAGAGGTGGGGCGTATTGTCGAGCGACCC
>CAJXZI010000289.1 GCA_913063005.1 uncultured Halieaceae bacterium
CTTAAATCTCGGTACAGCCCTCGGACCATTACCAAACGCCGTGGCTTCATGGGTACTACCAGAGGTAATAATATATGGAGTAGAATCTCCATTCTTTGTTGGATGCCATTGTTTAGCTATTTCAGGATGTGTAGTGGCGAGACAATTTGATTTTACTATTTTTCTACCCGAGCATATTGTACAACCTCTTCCTCCTGTTCTCTTAGAAATAGAATTCTCCCATTCGTGATCTTCTCCTTTATCACATTTCCACCAAACTTTTTTTTGACTACCCCAAGTAACATCAGATGGTTTTAAATTTCCATTTTTTGTCGGATGCCATTGGCGAGCAATATCGGGATGTGATTCGGCTAATCATAGCCAGCAAGTCCTCTCTCATAATCCCACGGTCCACAAGCTTCAGCGGCGGAATTCGGATCCCTTCCTGCCAGATCTCAGTCGCGGCCGGGTTGTAGGAGCCGGTTGCAGAACCGCCAATGTCGCTTTGGTGAGCCCTGTTTAATGTCCAAAACTGCGGCCGATCGTGCCCGTCCAGAAATACAGGTATGAAACACGTCAGATCAGGGAGATGATTTCCGCCGTGATAGGGGTCGTTCAGCAGGATGACATCGCCATCGTGGATGTCGTCACCGAAATAGTCAGTGACTGCTTTCATCGCAAACGGTAAACCACCGACATGGAGTGGTATGTGTTCCGCCTGACCAATGAGTCGACCAGACGCGTCGAACATACCGATCGAGAAGTCGCGACTTGCGTTTAGGATTTGGGAATAGGCTGTTCTCAACATAGCCTCACCCATCTCTTCACTGATAGAGAAAAAGCGCCGCTGAATAACAGATGCTGTGATTGCGTCCGCCATTTTAAATCGCACCCTCTGCCCTTAATTCAGCAGCAACTGCATCGAGCGCAGCTCCCGTCCGCTCTACAATGAGGTCAACGATGTCATTACCTATGATCAAGGGCGGTGCAAAGCCCAGAATGTCACCGTGTGGCATGGCCCGCGCGATCATCTTGTTCGCAAGGGCTGCAGCAGAGGCTCTTGCCCCAACTTTGAGCGCGGGGTCAAAGCGACTTCCTGGGTGTTTATCGGGGGCAAACTCAATAGCCGCCAACATGCCAACACCGCGTATTTCCCCTACGATCGGGTGATCCGCAAAGTTCTCCCTTAGCTTTGCGAGTAATGTGGGCCCCACTTGCTGCACATTCTCAATCACCTTCTCGTTTTCTAAGATATCGAGGTTGGCCATAGCGGCCGCTGCGCCGAGCGCATGTCCAGAGTAAGTCCAGCCATGTCCAAACGGCCCGAACTGCTCGCAGCCTTTTTCAAGAACATCCCAGACTCGCTCGCCAACGATACTTCCAGAAAGTGGCAAATAGGCGCTGGTTAAACCTTTGGCAACCGTAATGATATCGGGCTTTATCCCATAAACATCGCTGCCAAAATAGGACCCAATACGGCCAAACGCAGTCACAACCTCATCAGCAATAAAGAGAATGTCATGCTGGCGGAGCACTTCTTGGATGGCATCCCAATAGCCCTCGGGAGGCGGAATGAGTCCGCCTGTTCCCATCACCGGCTCAGCAATGAAGGCCGCAATGGTATCCGCGCCCTCGCGCTCAATGAGCGCTGCCAAATCCGCCGCACACTTTTGTGAAAACTCGCGCTCCGTCATACCTTCCGTAGCTTCTCGGTAAAAATGGGGCGTCGTTGTGTGAAGTATAAAGTCGAGCGGTAGATTGAAATGGTTATGGAAAACCGGCAAACCGGTCATGCTACCCGTAACGATCCCTGATCCATGATAACCACGCTGCCGCGATATGATTTTGCGTTTTTGGGGAGCGCCCTTAACGTTATGGTAGTACCAGGCAATCTTGATGTTGGTTTCGTTGGCATCAGAGCCTGACATGCCGTAGTAAACCTTGCTCATGCCTTCGGGCGCGTTTTTTATCAACCTATCACTGAGTTCGATGAGCGGCTCATTCGAGTGACCGACATAGGTGTGATAGTAAGCAAGCTGATCTGCCTGGCGATGAATAGCCTCGCCAATCTCTTTACGACCGTAACCGATGTTGACGCAATACAGACCGGCGAAGGCATCTAGTAAGGTTTCGCCTCGCGCGTTTCGAATGAAAGCGCCCTCTCCCCCAGTAATAATCGTGTTCGGAGAACTCCCCTCAGCGTGCGCCTTTAAGTCAGTCGACGCGTGAAAAATCGTGTTCCGATCCGCATTGCTTAATGCTTGTATATCCACAGTCCTTTACCTCTTTTAGATTCCTCTTTGATCACGCGACTTGCATACAGCAGTAGCGTGACTCCATAAACTCAAGCATGCCCTGATCAGCACCCTCGCGGCCGATACCAGAGAACTTTGTCCCGCCAAATGGAATTTCAGGTCCCGTCATTGACACCCTGTTGATAGCCACCATGCCAAACTCGAGTTGATCTCGAAGCGCGATAGCTTTCCCAATATCAGTCGAAAACACATAGGCCGCCAAACCATACTGAGTGTCATTAGCCAACGTTAGGGCGTCAGCAATACTAGAAAACCGAGTGACGCCAGCAACGGGACCAAACGTTTCTTCCTGCCAAATAGCCATTGAGCTATCGACATCAGCAACTAGCGCAGGGCCATGGAAGTAGCCCTTGCTGCCTTGGGCCTCCGCACTCACTACTGCACGAGCGCCTTTAGAGACAGCGTCTTCAAAGTGTCGCGCACTTTTAACTACTTGATTTCGATTTTGTAGCGGCCCAATTTGGACACCCTTATCAAAGCCATTTCCCACTCGAAGCTGCCTAATTCGCTCAGCAAACAGTGCAATAAAGTCCTCGTAAATATCGGCTTCTATTAGGATTCGGTTCGCAGCAAGGCAGTCTTGGCCAGAGGTTTGGAATTTGGCGTCGATTGCCGCATCAACCAGGTCCGATAGGGGGTAATCTGCAAATCCAATAAACGGCGCGTGCCCCCCTAACTCCATAGAGACTTTTTTTACAGTCGATGAGGACTGCGACAACAGCAAGGAGCCGATCTCGGTTGACCCTGTAAATGAGAGCGCTCCCACTCGAGGGTCATCACATAACTGCCCGACAACACGCTTACT
>CAJXZI010000290.1 GCA_913063005.1 uncultured Halieaceae bacterium
GCGAAAGCGAAATGCGCAAAGGTGGTTCGCAACGCCACCGAGGAGGGCGTCCAAATGCACGGTGGTATCGGCATGACCGACGAGTTTGATATTGGTTTCTTCATGAAACGCGCGGCGGTCTGTCGTCAAGCTTACGGCGACTACCACTACCACGCTGATCGCTTCGCGCGTTTAAGAGGCTACTAGCCCCCAAAGTACGAGAAACAGAACCCGCGCTTGCCGCGGGTTTTTTTATACGCGAAGGACTAGCCTCATGGGACTGCAGACTGAGTGAGTGCACCCCGGAACCTAAAGCTTTCAGCAGGTCCACTCCACTAAAAGGCAAGGAAGACCGCCTACCTTACTTATTCCGCCGGCCCGCAGGCCTATAACCCATCGAGGCGATATAGTGAGCTGAGACCCCTAAATAGGCATCCGCTTGCTGGGCTGATTGCCCACTCACTTTGAGTGAATGATTAACAACCCTTAGCGCGTTGAAGCAAAGAGCGCCAGCTCCTCATCATTCATTTCGGCAGGAATCGCTTCAAACAAAGGTGTAGAGAGGTACCGCTCACCGGTATCAGGGAGCATAACCAGGATGACTGAGCCCTCGGGAGCACTCTCCGCAACCTCAATCGCGGTCAGCAACGTAGAGCCGCCAGACACGCCCGTCAAAATTCCCTCGTTCGCCGCTAAATGCTGGGCTATAGCCATTCCTTTCGTGCCGTCAACGGGTCTCACCTCGTCAAAGAACGAGCGGTCGATACCCTCCTGAAGCACCTTCGGGATAAAGTCAGGCGTCCAGCCCTGGATCACGTGTGGTTCCCACGCGGGATGGCTACCTGTGGGCGAATCGTCTGTATTACGCTCCTGTGCGACGCCGGATCCGATAAGTGTTGCGTTGTGAGGCTCGGACAAAACAATCTTACAGTCGGGACGCTCTGATCTCAGGACGCGCGCAACACCGGTTACTGTCCCACCTGTACCGTAGCCCGTCACCCAATAATCGAGGGCTGTGCCTTTAAAATCCGCCACTATCTCGCGACCTGTTGTCGATTCATGAATATCGGCGTTTGCCGCATTTTCAAACTGACGAGCAAAGAACCAACCATTGTCCTCGGCGAGTTTTTTGGCGGTGTTGTACATGCCTATACCGCGCTCTTCTTTTGGGGTTAACACGACCTTGGCACCGAGAAAGCGCATAAGTCGCCGACGCTCGATCGAGAAGCTCTCGGCCATGGTAATCACCAACGGATAGCCTTTGGCGGCGCAAACCATGGCAAGCCCTATCCCGGTGTTACCAGACGTTGCCTCAACCACGGTTTGACCCGGCGTTAAGGTACCGTCGCGCTCCGCCGCCTCGATGATATTGAGTGCCAATCGATCTTTGACGGAGGCAAGCGGATTGAAGGACTCGACCTTCACATACATCGACACGTGCGGTGGCCCCGTCCGGTTGAGCTTTACGCAGGGCGTATCCCCCACGGTTTCGACGATAGAGTTATAGAGAGCGCCGCGGCCGGTGGTTGAGTAAATAGTCATCGATAGATCTCCAAAAAAATGTCCTGACCACGTCGACCTACACAGGCTAAGCGGGACCAGAAAGTCACTATGCAATACCCGTACCGTGCCACGCTTGATGGATGGACACAACGGCGGTGTTTGCGCGCAATACATCCGGGATGTGCAATAGGATTTGCATTCGCGGCTTAATACCCCCTAGGGGTATTTGATTTCATATACCCCTAGGGGGTATCCTTCCAGAAGGGAGGGAACGCTAGTGAAACAAGAAACCAAAATTAACGTTGATCGCAGACTTGCACGTATTGAAGGTCAGGTGAGAGCGCTGCGCCGCATGGTAGGCGAAGACCGCTATTGCATTGATGTTGCGAGACAAGTTCAGGCGGCGCGTGCCGCGCTCTCAAGTCTCGAGGCAATTATCTTGGATGACCACATCGCCACCTGCGTCCAGCACGCACTTGAGGGTGACAGTCTGAGTGATCGCGAGGCGAAGATTAATGAGCTTATCAAAGTAATGCGAGGCAAAAAGTGACAGTCCGGTTTGCGAGTTTGTTACTGGTTTTCGCTGCAGTCTCAGCGAGCTCGAGTGCACTCGCGCGCCCAGTTTCCTATGCGGGAGGCTGGACACTCATCGAAACCTCTAATCGCGCCTCAAGCGCAGCTCTCCTCCATTACACACCCGCCTACAACTATTCGATAGGCGCGCGGTACGAGTGGATGCGTGGCGCTGATGTTCGAATGCATGCAGTTCAACCCACATATCTTGCAAAACGGTGGTTTGGGAAAGAGTACCAAGCGAATCTCTATCTCACCGGTGGTATTGGCCGTGCAGAGGGCAAGCTAGATCAAGTCGCAACCACAGAGACCGCAAGTTTCGCCGGCATCATGGCTGACTGGGAGACGCGCTCGCTATTCGCAAGTTATGAAATACGCGCAGCTGATCTGGGGAAACTGGGTAACCAGACCATGCATGCGGCTCGCATTGGGTGGGCCCCCTATGAGGGTGACACCGGTGACCTTCATACCTGGCTCATGCTCGAGATCGATCGACGAGAACACTTGTCGGGAGCCACAACTGTGACCCCCCTTATTCGTTTTTTCCAAGGACCGGCTTTATTGGAGGTTGGTTATAACCTCAGCGACTCAAAGCCGCTCATAAACTTCACCTACCGTTTTTAACGGAGAGCTTCTATGAACACCGTATTTTTCAAGTCTCTTACTCTGGCCGCCATGCTCGCTACGTCAATGATCGCGTTAGCAGATCATAGCAGCGAGGGGCCGGATCATCACGCCATGTCGGGTATGCAACAAAGTGATCACAATCACGGTCATGAACACAAGCATCAACATCAAGACTCCGCCCATGAAGGGCACGAGGGCCATCGCTGATGGCGCTGTCGTCATTGATGTCACGAACCGGGGGATCGTGGAAGATCACCATCGAGAGTCTGCCCGGATCGATCAGGTGGAGCAGGGAGAGCACATCGCGGTTTTTCCGCTGGATCTCGATCAACAACTGGCGAACGTCTTGATAGGTGACTGGGTCGGGATTGGGGCAAGCATCGCCGTCGTTGGTGCGGATCGCGC
>CAJXZI010000291.1 GCA_913063005.1 uncultured Halieaceae bacterium
GGTGAACTGATCGTCGACTTCATTGGGCATTACGAAACGCTGCAACAAGACTTTGATCATTGCTGTAAAACCATCGGAATCCCAAAAATCGAACTGCCGCACAAGCGGAAAGCGGGTGACCGACTTGCCTACCGTGAGTACTACACGGCAGAAACTCAGGCGCTTGTTGAGAAGGCTTTTGCGCGCGACATCGAGCTTCTGGGCTACACTTTTTAATCGTTCCAAACACACTAATGGCGTTTGCTAATACGGAAGTGAGTCTCGGTTACGTTACGAGCGCTATCTAACGTTTTATATAAAACACGATCTTTGTCGGTGGCAGCAGGTATCGGGAATTCGACTAGGGGACTGGGGGACTGGGGTAAGTGGCGTCCAAACAAAGCATCGTGGCCTCCGCTTTCATCTCATACGACCCGCAGACTGACTCGCTGACTGACATGCGGACTATGTGACACGCCCAGTGGCCTTCAGCGCAGCCTCGAGCAAACTAGAGACTCTAATACTTCTCTCGTATGGCTCGTTTTCTGTGACATGGTAGCGATTCGGAACGCCCGCCCGCTCAGCAGCAACCATATCTGAGACTTTGTCACCAACCATTATGGAGCGAGTTAAGTCGATATCATGGTCTCGAGCGGCTTTTAACAACATGCCAGGTTCGGGTTTTCGCAACTCCGAAACACGACGGTACTGCTCGATAGCTGCGTCTTCCAAGTACGGACAATAGTAGACCGCTGATAAAATTACGCCCTTGCTTTCGAGGTCAGCTTTCATGGTCGCCGAAAGCGAGAGAAAATCGTTCTCGGTGTAGTACCCCCGAGCAATACCTGACTGGTTAGTAACCACAACAAGTTGAAAACCAACGCTCTGTAGCTGCTTCAGACCATCAATAGCATCCGGAAAATACTCAAAATCGGCCCAAGTACCGACGTAGCCCGAGTCAACATTGATGACCCCATCACGATCTAGAAAGGCTGCCGGGACTGGCATGGATGGCCTTAATCGATCTCTAACTGGCGTTCGATGAGCGCACAGAGCAAATGTCCAATGACAATATGCATTTCTTGAATTCGCGCCGTGATATCCGATGGAACAACCAACGAAAGGTCAACCGCCGTGTGAAGCTCTCCACCCGTTTTACCGGACAAGCCAATCACACGAGCACTGCGCTCCCGCGCAACCTCAACCGCTTTGAGGATATTTGCCGAGTTCCCGGAAGTTGAAATGGCGATCAGTACGTCACCCTCCTCCACAAGCCCCTCAACTTGCCGACTGAACACCTGGTCGTAACCGTAATCATTGCCAATAGCGGTTAATGCAGAGGTGTCAGTGGTGAGAGCGATTGCAGGAAGCGAGCGCCGCTCGCCCACAAAACGACCGATTAACTCTGCCGCGATGTGCTGAGCATCGGCAGCAGACCCACCATTCCCACACAGGTAGATCCGCTTGCCAGATTGCAGAGCACCTGCGCAAATTTGACCAGCCTCAGCGATCATCGGCTCAAGAGCCTGCGTGGCCCTGGCGACTGAAATATGCTCTTCAAGTGTATTGCGGATTAAATCCTGCACCGTGGCCTCTTCGTCTTTTGCATCTTTGATACGTGCGTGTCCATCATGATGTGGACGTTTTACCGACCCCACTCGCCCTGCACTATTTTTCTGCAGAACCATATCTTCTGCAGAACCATAATTTGGATGATGTTGCCGTTCCTTTTTCACTCATTCAGGATATGTGGTGTAGTCCTTAACAGTACGAAACAACGTCAATAACAAATCCAGACAACCAGATTTAGAATACCACGGCCTTAGCGGCAGGAACGACTCCTAATGAACAGTGAACAATTTGTAGACCCCTCACGAGAAAACTTCGATAACTTCAAAGCATTAGACCGAAGCACACCGATTCTTATGCTTAACAAGCTGAAGTTTCACGAGCACGCCAAATACGAGGCCGGCCACCCGCTTGAGAATACGCCAATGACTGGTGCTGAAGCCTACGCTAACTACGGCAAAGACAGCGGCCCCATTTTTTCTCGTGTCGGCGGTTCGATTATTTGGCGCGGAAATTTCGAGGCGACGGTTATTGGCCCCACAGACGAACACTGGGATCAGGTATTCATCGCACGCTACCCGAGTGCAGCCGCCTTTTTGGAAATGGTGACTGACCCCGTCTATCAACAAGCGGTAAAACATCGTCAAGCGGCGATTCTGACGTCGCGACTACAACGCTTTGGCGAGCTTGATCTTGGTGATACGTTTTGAGCTTTCGCTCAATGGCTTGCTAACTTAAGAGCCATGTTTCACGGATATAAGGTTAGTCAGTGCACGTCCACCCTAGGCCCCTACAAATTACAGGTTGACTGTCGCACTTAGGTGGACTGAACGCACTATCGGCTAATCGCGACCGCAATGTTCTGGACATCTTGGTCTAGGTGGCACGTTTTGACCTTTCGCTCAATTGCTTACTAACTGGAGGGCCGTATCTAACCCGTTGCGCGGGCAATTCGGGTTTGACAACCCTAGGCCGCAATAAATCGCAGATTGAACGTCACACTTCAGTGAACTGAACACGCTATCAGCTTTCGGCTAGCCGCTAATTATCGCGTTTTTCAAATCGCTCGGCACGCTTTTCTCCAATGCGCTTGTAGGCAATTGGGATGCACAGAACGGCGATAATTAACAATGTCCACATAGGCCCTAGTCTTCGCTCGGACCCACGGCGGTTCCCCAGGCAACCATCTCTGAAACGCCTTGAGTAATCATAGACGAGGCAAAACGGACACCAACCACCATAGTGGCGTCCAACCTAGCCGCATCTTCCTGCATGCGATAGATCGCCTCCTCGCGTGCATCGGCCATTAACTGGGTATAGGACTTAACTTCGCCACCGACGACATTTTTCAACACAGCAGTGATATCGCGACCAATATTTCGTGACCGAGCAGTGCTTCCTCGCACCAAACCCAGTGGTTTCATCCCAACGGGCACGGTTTCAATACTGAGGAGCTGAATAGTTTTAGGATCTTTCATCGATTATTGCCCATGATTCTGTGTTTTGGGATAAGCCGCAATGCACTCGACTTCGAG
>CAJXZI010000292.1 GCA_913063005.1 uncultured Halieaceae bacterium
GATCTTGGCCAGGCTCGCTCAATGGGGGTTACCGATAAACGATCGCGGCAAGACGCAGCGACGACATAGCCAAGAAGCAGGCCGGCAAGACCGCCGCCTACAACGACTATCCGAGCCTTTTCGGTCGGTGCCTCTACGGCGTGTGTGGTATCTGTTTCCGTCACTTGCTTAATCGCTTTTTTCGAGCTTTATGGGTCACTTTTTACGCGTGCTTGGGTAGCCTATTGGCGGCTATTCGGCGCTGTTTTCTGTGTTCATTTGCTGTGCTTTTGTTCCCGTGCGCTTTTCCTGTGCTTATTCCTGTGTAATCGTTTTTTGCTATTTTCCGGTGCGGTCTCGTCAGCAAACATGGTTGTTTAAACCGCGGCCATCAGCGCCTCAATCTCTTCTGCATCCTTGGGTACACCTGCAGTAAGCACGTGACAGCCCTTCTCTGTGACCACCACATCATCTTCAATACGGACACCGATACCACGCCATTTTGCATCGACATTCATATTGTCTGCCGCCACATAAATTCCAGGCTCAATGGTTAACACCATGCCGGGCTCGAGCGAGCGCCACTTACCGTCGATGCGATATTCACCGACGTCATGGACATCCAAGCCCAACCAATGCCCCGCTCGATGCATGTAAAAGTCAGTGTAAGCACCGTCTTTGATCAGCTGATCAACGTCCCCAGAGAGCAGCCCTAAATCCACCAACCCCTGAGTAATCACCTTCACCGTGACATCATGAGGATGATTCCACTTTTTTCCGGGCTTAGTTGCCGCGATGGCCGCAAGCTGAGACTTCAAAACCACATCGTAAATCGCGCGCTGCTCATCCGTGAACTGACCGGCGACGGGGAAGGTGCGTGTGATATCCGCCGCATACCCCTCGTACTCGCAACCAGCATCGATTAAAACCAAGTCACCCGCAGCCATCTTGCAGTTGTTTTCTGTGTAATGCAGGCAGCAGGCGTTTTTTCCGCTACCAACGATGGAGTTGTAGGCAGGGAAGCGCGCACCATGCTCCGCAAATGTGTGCTGAATCGCGGACTCAAGGTGATACTCGTAGCGCCCAGGTTTCGACTCGCGCATCGCTCGGCTATGAGCTTCTGCACTGATGTCCGCGGCGCGCTGCATGACACGAATTTCAGCCTCTGATTTAATCAGCCTGTGCTCATGAAGTAGGAACGAAAGGTCCGATATATCACCGGGTGGCTTCGCGCCGGTGCGCACTTTGGCACGAATACTATTGACCCATCCAAGCACCTGCCGATCGAAGGTATCGTCATGGCCCATTGAGAAATAGATCGTGGAACGCCCTTCGATCAGGCCCGGGACGATGTCATCCACATCACTGACCGGATACGCATCATTCATCCCAAAGTTCTTTACGACACCCTCGGGCCCCTGACGATAGCCATCCCACAATTCGCGCTCGGGATCCCTATCGCGACAAAACATGATGACCTGCCCCTGACGACGACCGGGTATGAGCACCAAAATACCGTCCGGCTCTTGGAAACCCGTAAGGTAGAAGAAATCGCTGTTTTGACGGAAGGGGTATTCTGTATCTCGGCTACGAGTCACTTCACGCGCCGCAGGAATAATAGCCACGCTGTTAGGCACCATTTCAGCCATTAGCCGCTTTCGCCGCGCGGCAAACTCCGATTTGCTGATTTTCACGCTTCTAACTCCCTTGAATTCATAGCGTCTTGCACAATGCTGATGGCAGCTAATCGAACGTAGTCTACCAACTCCTCTAGCTGTCGCTCCGCCTCCTCGGACTCCGCCTGATCCGTCTCAACTTGCGCGAGGGCCGCAAAATCTTTCAATACCTCGGCCACTTCAGGCGGAATGCTTGCGCCGATGGCTTTGCGAACGGTCATACCCTCGGTAAACCCGGAAATAAATCCTGTGACCCAGTTAGAAAACGATCGTAATCGCTGGTCAATAGGATCATCGTCGTCGGGAAGTATCATGCAAAATGCATAGTCGGTGTCCACAATCGCCGACAAGGTGGCGAGGTTTAACCGTGACAGCATATCGACTAACTCTCCTTGTAACTGTACGCCTGCCGCCTTTTCAACCGATGACAGCGTCTGCTCAAGATGATGCTGATCATCGGGACTAAAGCCAGCAGCCATTAAGCCGACAAGAACGCCGTGAAGCTCCGATGGGTTTAGGGTTAAGCCTGCGTTAAAAAGTAGGTCGGCGATTTCGTCCCACTCTGGCATGTCCTCGAACGCACCCAATAGATCCAGCATGATGTTTTTACTCTCGGATGGCCCAAAATTTGAGGACCGTATTTTGCATGAGATTGACCCGTTTAGGTCGCTTACCTATAGTGAAGCTTAATAGCGGAGAGGGTGCAATCGAAGTGTCAGAGAAGCTTGTAAAATCGCTCGAAACTAAGGTCGACAACCTTATTGAGTTGAGTACAGAGCTCAAACTAGAGAATCAAGCACTAAAAAAACGACTCTCTGACTTGCAGCACGAAAAGCGCGACCTTCTTGAGCGACATCGTCAAGCCGGTGATTTAATCGATCAGTCTATCAATCGGCTAAAAACCCTAGAGAATAATTCGTAATGCGCCAGCACACTGTCAGCATCGATATACTCGATAAAAGTTATCAAGTGGCCTGCGAACCTGAGCAGGAGGCTGAGCTCAGGCAAGCCGCGAGCGATCTTGACGACCAAATGCGGTCTATTCGCTCCACCGGCAAGATCATTGGTTTGGAGCGAGTGGCGATCATGGCGGCGCTCAATTTAAGCCACCAAGTGCTGGTGATGAAGTCTGGCGGTCAGCCAGAAGATCCACTGGAAGATCAGTTAAAAACGATCACGAGTCGAATAGATGAAGCACTTTTTCAACTTAGACAGTTTGAAATTTCTTAATCCCGTCATCTCCCATCCGCTATAATCACTTGTGACCTGGTGTATTTGCTAGACCGTCAGTCCTCGAGCCGATAATGCACCACCCGGAGATTTCCACTTCTGGCTGTTGTGCAAGCCCGGCGCGACCGGGACGCCTGATGCCGAATGGGGATCACCACCTTGAACCGCTACGGTTCAAGGGCGACACCGTCGGCGGT
>CAJXZI010000293.1 GCA_913063005.1 uncultured Halieaceae bacterium
TTGACCCTCGTTCCGAGCAGGCATGGTCGCCTCACCCGGTAGGCGGCGTGTGTAAGCTGCCTCTATAAGCTCTAGTGGTTTGTAGGTCGATAAATAGGCGGAGGCAGGCCAATCCGCCCCGAAGCTTTGATTCACACCAGCGTCCATAATCGATCGAACGGGATAGGCGTTTTCCACTTTATCCATGCCTACAAACGATCCGATATTGAAATATGAGGGGTCTCGAGCAGCCCACTGAATCGATGTCTGTGCTGTCACGTTGAGTGCCGCGAATCGCTCAATATCGTCTGGGTGAACAAAGTCCATGTGCGCAATGGTGGCTCTCACCGTTTGGTTTCCTGTGGCGATTCGAGCGGCTTCTATTGCATCCAGCGATTGGCGCACTGCTGCGCCACCAATGGCGTGAATGTGGACGGGAATATTCTGACTGAAATACGTTTCTATATTCGCACTCATCTGGGCTTTCGACATCATGGGCTTGCCAAAATCCTCGTTAGAGGAGTCAACATAAGGTGTCAGTAAGTAGGCAGTGTGCCCTTCCGGTACACCGTCGGCGGCCATTTTTACCGCCTCAGGTCTAATCAAGTGGCCGCTGTAGTTCGCAGCGTAGTCAGTGAACTTTTGTGCGACAATGTTGGCGTCATCCAGCTCACGCACCGAGCCAAAAATGCGAAGTGATAGTTCGCCTCGCTGATCCAAGTCGCGCCATATCTGGTACGCCTCTTCCTCAGAGGGTGCGCCTGCCCATGCGTCATAAACGCCGGTTAAGCCCGCTGCTGCAGCGCGAGGGAGCCAATCCCTAAGCCGCGCTTCAAATGCCGTTCGGTCGCCTGGGATGAAAGCCTCGCTGATGTGGCTCCCCGCCTTTTCGCGAGCGGTTCCCAAGGGTTGGTTTGTGAGTGGATCCCGCTCAAAAAAGCTGACACCAGGCTCGGGATCAGCAAAGGAGGCGTCGACGCCACCCTCGCGCAAGGCACGTGAGGAAAACCATGTCGAATGCCCGTCGACCGACTGAAGTATGACGACTCTATCGCCAAAGACTGTGTCGAGAATCTGTGCCTCAGGGCCCGTTTTTGGAAAAAGATGATTCTGCCAGCCACGAGCATAGACGGGTCCGTCACCTGGCTGATCGTCGCGAATTTTCTCCAGCGCAATCTGAAGCTTCTCGAGCGTATCAGCGTGGCTGAGGTTCACGCCCACATCGGTAAACGAGCCCATAAAAACATGGGTATGCGAATCCATAAGGCCCGGTATCAGTAGGCCATCACCAATATCGACCTTACGGGTGCGCTCACCGACCAACGATTCTGCACCCTCTGAACTGCCCACGTAAACAATACGGTCAGCTCTGACCGCCACGGCCGAAGCTTCAGGCATATCAGCGTCAGCGGTGAAGACCGCACCGCCTGTGAAGATTAGATCTGCAGGTTCAACACTGTCTGAGCTCGAACATGCGCTAAGGGTGAGTAGTGTTGTGATGCCAAGGAGCGCGGATAGGAAGCGTGAGTGACGCATAAGATTTTCCCAATGGACGTTATTTTTACAGGGCGTCGATAGTATCGAATTTAGGGTGTTTGCGGGAGAAGTGATGGCTGGCGTTACTCTCGAGCATCACTCGATCGGTATGTCGAAGTAGGTGTCTGGATACGGCTCATTGTCGAGTGTGAAATGCCACCACTCGGCGTAATAGGCCCTGAAGCCGGCGCTTTTCATGATTCGCTTTAAGACCTGCCGATTCCTTGCGGCATCTTCATCAATTTCTGTGCTTGCGGTATGAGAACGGGCGTCGAAGTAATCCCAAGGCGTGCCCATGTTTAGGGGCTGCCCACTCTCGATAGCAATGAGTGTCAGATCGATCGTGCTTCCTCGCGAGTGGCCTGACCGACTTGCGATATAGCCACGATCTATGAGTTTGCTACGAGGAACGTTGGGGTAGTAGATCGCCTTAGCGGGTTCGTCCTCATCGCCAGTTACCCACTGAACAAAGTCATCCACCGCCCGTTGCGGGCGATAGCAGTCATAGATCAATATCGCCAGTCCCTGAGTTTCAGCGAGACGCTGTGCTTTTGATAGCGCAGAGCTTGCCTCTCGGCTTAGCCAACATTTTGCAGTGCGATAACCGGCAACAGGGCGTCCCAGAAAGTTGTTCTTTCCAGCGTAGCGTATATCCGTGACGATGCCCTCAACTGATTCTCCCGCATCGATTAACTCGTCGGAGGCGGCCGTGATGGATGGTGCTAGCACACTGCAGACAGCCCATAAGGCTGCGTTGAGAAGTCGTCGTCTTGCTGTCATCTTCTGTGCATCCATCATGGTCCCAGCTTGCCGTCTGCAGAGAGCTCTGCCAAGCTCAAAACGTCAAATAAGGGGGTGTCATGAAACGACGATCACTGCTTCAGCTGGGCTCAGCCGCCGCGCTCTTGTCCAATCTGCCGGCAAATGCCAGCTCAGACGTTATCAAGAGACCGAAAAGGCTTATGAAGGGGCAGACCGTCGCTATCGTCGCGCCGGCGTCGGTCACTTATGAGTCACTTCAGTTACAGCTAGCTCTCGAGGCGCTTCAGGCGATGGGGCTGAAGGCAAAAGTCGGTGATCACGTCATGGATCGTTTTGGCTATTTGGCGGGCCAGGACCGTGATCGAGCCGCCGATATTAACGCGGCTTTTATCGACCCTGAGGTAGACGCAATATTTGCGCTACGGGGCGGGTGGGGCGCCAGCCGACTGTTACCATTCATTGACTTTGATGCGATCCGAGAAAACCCCAAGGTCATTCTCGGCTACAGTGACATCACAAGCCTCTTGAATGCTATCTACGCAAAAGCAGGCGTCGTTAGTTTCCACGGTCCTAACTTGATGTCGCGATGGAATGAGTTCACCTATCAATCCATGCGCGAGGTGCTGTTTGAGGCAAAATCCGCGCGTTACAGCAATCCTATTGATCTTGACGGCGAGTTGGTTGTGCGAAAAAACCGGATTCAAACTATTGTGCCGGGACGCGCAGAAGGACACCTTATTGGTGGCAATCTGACATTGATGACGGCGCTACTGGGTACGCCTTATCTGCCGAA
>CAJXZI010000294.1 GCA_913063005.1 uncultured Halieaceae bacterium
TTGTCGTTGGCATGGGCGTCGACAATTGCATCCACTATATCCATCGATTCAAACGCGAGTTTGAGCTCGATGGCAGCTATCGAGAGTCGATGTACCGGAGTCACTCGAGCATTGGTCGTGCCATGTACTACACAACCCTAACGGTGGTTGTTGGTTTTTCAATGTTGACGCTCTCAAACTTCACGCCGAGCATTTATTTTGGTGTGCTCACGGTTATGGCGATGCTTGCCGCTGTTATGGGTGCGCTTCTGTTGCTGCCTAAACTCATCATTGCGTTTAAGCCATTAGGCCCGGAGCGCACCTGATGGTGCATTAGTGGAATGGCGTATTAATGGAGTGTAGAGCGGGGTGCGGGGCTTGCTGCATTGTGCCTGCCATTCATACCCCTTTTTTTGGTATGCCCCAGGGCAAAGCGAAAGGGGAGCGATGTGTGCATCACGATAGCGATGGGCTGTGCGCGCTTTTTGGCGATCCAAGGCGTCCCGATTGCTGTAGTCAATTTCGCGCAGAACCCGAGTTTTGCGGGAACTCGAGAGAGGAAGCGTTACTGTTATTGGCCGATCTCGAAGCGATGAGCGACCCTCAAGGAGATAAGCGTGATTGATCTACCTCTTTTCCCTCTGGGGACCCTATTACTGCCTCACGGTCGATTGCCCCTGCAAATATTTGAGCGGCGCTACATCGATATGATCTCTGCCTGCATGCGCGAGGGAACCGGCTTTGGTGTTGTTTGGATTCGCACTGGCTCGGAAGTGGCCCAGGCCTCCAAAACTAATCTGGAGTTAGGCGCCTACGGTACGATGGCCAGCATTGTTGACTGGGATCAATTACCCAATGGACTTTTGGGAATTACGATCGAGGGCGGGTCGCGCTTCCACATTAAAGAGACCTGGCGCGAGGAGTCGGGCTTAAACATGGCCTCGGTTGAGATGGATCCGGCTTTCCCCTCGGTGGCACTGCCCGAGACGGGGCGTTCAATGATCGATGTGCTTGCAGGTTTGCAGCGCCATCCTGAGGTCAGGAAGTTGGGTATGACCATCGATACGGGAAACGCCTGGGAAGTGTGTTTTGCACTCTTGCAACTCTTACCCGTCGGGAGCGCGATAAAATACGACTTGCTGGGACTCAACGATATAAACGAGCTCGTTGAGGCACTCGACGAAATCCTTAGTGAATTATCGGGTTGAGTTACTCGGCCTCTGTTGTCGAGTCCTCAGGCCACGCCCAGCCACCTAAGTCTTGCCAGCGATTCACGATGCCCGCGAATAATTCCGCGGTTTTCTTAGCGTCATAATCGGCAGAGTGTGCCTCGCTGTTACTGAATTCAATCCCTGCGCGTTTACAGGCTTGCGCCAGTACCGTATGTCCGTAAGCAAGCCCGGCAAGTGTTGAAGTATCGAAGTGTGAAAACGGGTGGAAGGGGTTGCGCTTTATGTCACAGCGCTCCGCTGCCGCGTTCAAAAAGCCGGCGTCAAAGTGCGCGTTATGGCCTACCAAGATGGCACGATTGCAGCCGTGCTCTTTCACTTCCCGGCGTACTTCCGAAAATATATCACCTAGAGCAATAGCTTCCGGCACTGCCTCCCGCAGCGGGTTCTCTGGGTCTATGCCAGTAAATTCCAAGGCTGATGGTTCGAGATTAGCGCCTTCGAAGGGGTCGACATTCCGAGCTATTGAGTGAGCCACTTCAAGATGGCCTTCGTCAGTAAGCTTGAAGAAGGTGGCGGCTATTTCTAGCATCGCATCAGTTGCCGCGTTGAAGCCACCGGTCTCTATGTCGATAACGACGGGCAGAAAGCCTCTGAAACGATGCTTCATCTTGATTGCAGTGGAATCACTCATCCCGCAGTTTCCACCCGCCAGGCGAGCGTTTCGCCCGCGCGCAAAGGCGTTACGGTGCTCTCGCCGAAGCTTAAGCTCATGGGGGAGAGCTGCTCCTCTTTCACTAAGGTGATGTACTCTGTATTTCTGGGCTTCCCGTAGAAGTCGGGACCAAAGTGACTGGCGAAATCTTCGAGCTTATCGAGTGCGGCTTCCTCCTCGAAGACTTCAGCGTAAAACGGCATCGCCGCGTGCGCTGTATAACAACCAGCGCAGCCACAGGGGGCCTCTTTTGTCTCAACGGTGTGCGGCGCTGAGTCGGTTCCTAAGAAAAACTTCGGATTGCCGGAGACTGCGGCGGCGCGCAGTGCTTCCTTGTGCAAGCGTCGCTTAAGAATGGGGAGACAGAAAAGGTGAGGTCTGATGCCTCCCACTAGCATATCGTTACGATCAAAGAGCAGATGCTGAGGTGTGATGGTCGCAGCGACACCATTTCGGGCCGAGGTGACGAAATCCACTGAGTCCTTGGTTGTAATATGCTCTAAAACGACGCGAAGCTTTGGGAATTCATCGACCAGCGGCGCGAGCGTTCGCTCAATGAAAACCGCTTCGCGGTCAAAAATATCAATGTCGTGATCTGTGACTTCGCCGTGAACCAAGAGAGGTAAATCACAGGCCTCCATTGCTGCGAGTGTGGGCTTTAGCGCTTCCAGTCCCGTGACACCGGCGGCGGAATTTGTTGTCGCTCCTGCAGGGTATAACTTCACACCGCAGACAAAGGGTGACGCTGCCGCTGCCTCAATAATTTCAGGCGATGTGGCGTCGGTGAGATACAGCGTCATCAGTGCTTCGAACTCGCTGTTGCCGCTGTCAGTTTTGAGGGCGGACATAATGCGATCTCGATAGGCTAACGCATCTTCGAGCGTTTTTACGGGCGGCGTGAGATTAGGCATAACCACCGCACGGTTTGCCCAAGCGGCAACATCATTGACCGTGCGCTCGAGCATGGCCCCATCTCTCAAGTGAATATGCCAATCGTCGGGTTTGGTGATGGTGATGCGAGACATTTGAAGTCCTTTTGCGGTTTGCCGACATAGTTTAGCAGTGATCGACTGTCCATCGGGCATCAGCGCGCGTAAACTTCATCGCCTAACTAGGGAGTTACTAATGAGCAACGTTAACAAGGTCGTGCTGGCCTATTCTGGCGGCCTGGATACATCGGTCATCGTCCGATGGCTGCAAGACACC
>CAJXZI010000295.1 GCA_913063005.1 uncultured Halieaceae bacterium
CACCACTGGTTGGGCCGTCGCCGTTTAAGATGTGTAAAACGTCTGATGGAAATCCCGCTTCTCTGAAAAGCTGCTCTGCATACAGCGCCACCAGAGGTGTTTGCTCAGCAGGTTTTGCAATGACCGTGTTACCCACCGCTAGATTGGCTGCAATCTGTCCTATAAAGATGGCCAGTGGAAAATTCCACGGACTGATACAGAGCCACGGACCGCTAGCGTGGTAACGCAGACGATTGGCCTCGCCGGTAACGCCGGGTAATTCGATTTCCGACTCCATGAGCACCTCTGCCTGAGCGGCGTAGTAGCGGCAGAAATCGACAGCCTCTCGAACCTCATCAACACCATCGTTCAGGGTCCTGCCGGCCTCTACGGCGATAAGTGAGGCAAGGTCGAGTGTTCGGTGCTCTAACAACTTGGCTAGATTGCGCAGTAAGTCGCCGCGGTGTTTTGCAGGCAGTCTGGACCACTCAAAGAATGCGCTAGCAGCCGCACCTACAGCCTGATTAAAATCTTCCGGGCTCGCAGATCGAAAACGTCCAATCGCCTCGCCGCTCGTGGGAGAGAGCGAAACACGGTCAAGTGAATCAGCGTTACGCTCTGCCAAGCTGAGCACACATTGTTTGGCACGCTCGCTGACAGCATCTTTTCCCATCGCTGCGATCAGGTCGCGATCATCTAAATCGAAGCCCTTTGACGCTCTCCATGGGATAGGTGCGCGCGAGTAGATCGCTCTCGGGTTTGGAATAGCCGAAGGAGGAGTTGTCGCAGTGGTTGATTCCGACGACGAGGAGTTTACCTTCGATATGTTCGCCTCGCTAAAGCCCATTACGTTGCTAACAGGGTCAGCGATGAGGTCGTCAACCGGAAGTTTTTTATCTAAAAATCGATTTACGAACGAGCTATTGGCACCATTCTCTAAAAGCCTTCTCACGAGGTAGGGCAGTAAATCCTCGTGCTGTCCTACGGGCGCATAAGTTCGAACTGGGATGCTCGGATAACGCTCTCGGACCAGGGTGTAGAGCAGATCACCCATACCGTGGAGCTTCTGCAGTTCGAATGACCCTTCGCTGTTTTCGGTCGCTTCAATGACTTGGGCCACAGAACGCGCATTGTGCGTTGCGAACTGACAATAGATTCGATCGCTACTCAGCAAAATATGCATGCAGGCCTCGTAAGAGAGGTCGGTATGCGCTTTGTCTGTGAAAACCGGGTAATCTTTCAAACCCAACTGTTGGGCAATCTTAATTTCAGTGTCCCAGTAAGCGCCCTTAACCAACCGCACCATGAAGCCTGCAGGTCTTATATTCGCCAGCTCGACAAGCCACCGAGCCACCGCAGCGGATCGCTTTTGATAGGCCTGTAATACAAAGCCTAAGCCCCTCCAATCCTTTAATTCCTGATGGTTGCAAAGCCACTGGAACACATCCATCGACAGTTCAAGTCGAGAGCACTCCTCAGCGTCAAGGCTCATACCCATACCGTAGCTCTGTGCGAGTTTGGCCAGGCTCAACGCCTTCTGCTGCAGCGCGGGGAGGCACTTGGCCCGCTGGCTCTCCATAAATCGCGGGTGCAACGCCGAGAGTTTTACTGAAACGTTATGGTTTTCTCGTACGTCGGTACCAGCGCAGGCTTTACCAACACGATGAATCGCCGCCTCGTAGCTTTTAAAATATCTTTCCGCATCCGCAGCAGTTCGGGCGCCTTCACCCAGCATGTCGAAACTGCAGAGCACGTTTTGACGCTTTGCGCGTGACAGTGCGGCGTCGATATCCCTGCCGAGGACAAACTGCCCACCTAAAATCTTCATGGCTTGAAGCGTTGCCAAGCGCACGGTCGGCTCACCAATACGTGTGACCAGATTTGAGAGCCAGTTAACTGGGAATGTAGCGCCAGAGGATGATTTACCCACCAGCTTTCCCGCCAGCATCAAGCCCCAGACGGAGGCGTTAACCAGCTGTGAGTCCGAGGCGCTTTCGTGCGCTCCCCAGTTCCCTTCACTGATTTTTTCAGCGATGAGCGCATCAAGTGTTTCATCATCTGGAACACGAAGCAGTGCCTCTGCAAGGCACATCAGTGCAATGCCCTCGCTATTTGATAAACCAAACTCACGAAGAAATGCATCGAGCGTACCCGACTCATCAGAGCGCTCACGGCTTTCTATAACGAGTTTGCGGGCGATTGCTGAGACTTTATCGCGTCGATCTGCGTCGAGCAAAATGGCGGGGCTCATGGCCCCGATCGCCTTGGATGTGGAGGCATAATGCAGTCCGCGAATCTCTGTTCTATCCGTTTTGGCCATTATCCTTCCCAGTAATGTTTTGGCGCTGATCTTCTGTTTAAATATAAAACGATGCGAAGCCCATCCAATAACACTAAATAGGTAAGGAGCGGTTATGTCGCTTACTTTGGATTTTCAAGACAACGTTGCGGTACTGACCCACGATGATGGAAAGCGCAATGCGTTTTCACCGGATGCCATTAGGGACTTCAACTCAGCACTGGATGAAGTCGAAGCAAAAAAGGCAGCACTTACGTGGGTGGGCCGAGAAGGCTGTTTTTCCGCAGGCTTTGATTTAAAAGTCATTGCGAGTGGCGATGCTGAGGCTGCTGCAGCCATGGTGAGAGCGGGTGGCGAGTTGGCGCTCCGTATTTTCACTTTTCCCCACCCGGTGGTATGCGCCGTTACAGGTCATTGTTTAGCGCTGGGGTCTGTCATGCTCGTTTGCGCTGATAAGCGCATTGGTATCGAGGGTGATTACAAGTACGGCTTGAACGAAACCGCTATTGATATGGATCTACCAGCGTTTGGCTATGAGCCCGCGGTTTATAGACTTGCCGAGGCACACCGATTCGAATCCATCGTTGCTGCGCAAATCCATTCACCAGAGTCGGCTATGGAAGCAGGTTTCTTGGATGAAGTGGTGGCGCAGGACACATGGCTCACCCATTTTACTTACCAAACGTAAACACAGGAAAGGACTTAATTAAGTCAATTGAACAAGCTGCAGATAGCTTGAAAAAAACACCCGGTAGCGTTAAAATAGATGGCGTAAATGCGTCA
>CAJXZI010000296.1 GCA_913063005.1 uncultured Halieaceae bacterium
GCGACAAGAAGGACTTTTTGGCACAGATCGCGCGCGATTGGCAGCCCAAAGCCACCACAAACGACATCGCCCAGGAAGTCGAGAAGCACGTAGTCGAAGTCCCAGTCGTGGAAACCAAGCTTTTCGAGAGTTTCGAAGCCATGAATGATGCCGCGACCACCACAGCCTCGGCCTACTTCAGGTCCGCCCAATTCCATGGCGTAAACGCCATCGCGTTTGAAACACACGTCTTCCACGCGGCACTCTTCGCCAGCGGCTTTCTTTGCAGATGCGGTTTCAATAATGGTGGGGCAGGCTTTACCGCCAAATAGTAGTGACGTGGTATCACTCTTTGGGTCGCAACCAATCAGCAGTACTTTCTTGCCCTGCTGAGCCATCATGTAGCTTAGATTGGCAAGCGTGAAGCTCTTGCCAATGCCGCCTTTGCCGTAAATAGCGATAATTTGCGTGCCTTCGGCGTTTTCAGCTGAGGTTGCAAGAAGGTCTGCCCTTTCTCCACTTGCTTCTAAGCCAGGATCATATTCTGTTGCGGTTGCAATGGTTGTGCTCATATCGATCTCCAGTCGATGACCATTTTTAGGCAGCTGTTGTCATTAAAGGCTCGGTTATAGGCTGACTCGGCTTGTGTGGCCGGCAAGACGTCGGTAATGAGATCCGTTAGATCCAATGTACCGTTCGACGCGAGTTCTGCTGCTTCTTCTAGGTCTTGGGGTTGCCACTCTGCACTTACTAAGAGATTGATTTCCCTGATAAATGCGGGTGGAAAGTCGAAAGTTACAGCCGTGGAGTAAAACCCAGCCATAACAACTGTCGCACCAGGACGACAGCGTGAAATCATTTGGTTGAGAGCGTCGGCACTTCCACTGACATCGCACACAACGCCATAGTCTCGCCGCTCGTCACTATTGATATCACATACTTGATAGTTTCCTTTGCTCACTCGACGCTGCGAGTTTGTCTCCCAAACAACGGGGGACTGCCGGTACAGCGACTCAGTGAGTCGAGCAACCAGTTGTCCGAGCACGCCGTGCCCAACGATCAGCTCTGGCGGACCGACAGATTCGCACCTTCTGAGTGCATGGCGTGCAGTCGCGGCGAGTGCAAGGAGTACACCGTCTTGAGCGAGGTCATCGTTGATGGGCACAACCCGATTTTCTGGGCAGATCACGTGGCGCGCGCTGCCACCAAAGAGGTTTTTAGCATCGGTAAATCCAACGCCCCCCGGCACAAAAACACGCATACCTTTGGTGATTTTCGAATCTTTTGGTGCCTGTATGACTCGACCCGTCGTTTCATACCCAGGAACAAGTGGATAGCCCAGCCCGGGGAAGGGCGGCATCTGCCCTGTCAGCATCAAGCGTTCGGTACCTGTTGATATCCCCGACCAGTCAGACTCGATAAGACATTCATTGGCAGCGGGTGCGCGCAGAGAGGCATCTCGAAGCGCTAGGGCTCCGGGCTTTTCAAAAATAACCGCTGTTGTCTTTTTGTAAGTCACGGTCTGAGTGGCCTCATTTCCAGTCGAGTGCGAGCTGGGTCTGTCAAAAAACAGTTACATCAATACTGTAATATTAATAGTACATACAAATGTGTCAATAAAAAATGACATTTGGTTTTTTTGCGGTAATTACTCGAACCAATGCCGGTATATGTGTTTTCTTTTCGCGTATTCCTCTGAATCCAGCGCGCTTAAGCATGTTGGTTAGCTCGGGCTTTGTTCTTGGGCGGCCGCTACCCATTGCCCACAGGTAGAAACCAAAGTAGGTATGCCCAATGGATTCGGCACTTTTTGTCCCTGCCATAGGCTCGGCAATGATTAGTTGGCCGCCGCTGGGGAGCGCATCGAAGCATCGCGAAAGTAATTGTTCGACGGGTGTGTCATCGTGGTCATGAAGAATTCGGACGAGACTGATCGCGTCGAAATCCTTGGGTAAGGCATCATGAAACATATCGCCCGCGAAACTTTTTGACAAAGTACTGAGCTTTGGCGGTATCGACGCGACAACGTGTGGTAAATCGAAAACTGCGGTCTCTGTAGTTGGAAATCGTTCTGCCGCTAACCTTGCGAACGTCCCTGTACCGCCTCCAACATCTAAAAGTCGGTGGGCTCCAGATAAGTTGATGGCATCTAATATGTGGTTGGCGATGAGGTGTTGCGAATCTGCCATGAGTTCGCTGTATCGCGCGGCAGCGGCAGGGTCACTGTGATCACCATCGACGTAGGGCCAGTAGCCTCGCAGCGATGCCTGCTCTCTGTCTCGAAGTAATTGCGCAGGGTCTGACATATCGTGATAGAGCAGATCGTGGTGCCGCAGCATGCTCTGGACGCCAGGGTTACCGTGTATCGAGGCCCCGAGTTCGCCGAGTGTCCAGTGCGTATCGCTGACTTTTTGAAGTAGGTCGATGGACGCTGCTGCATTGACCAAGGTGAAGGTCGCCTGTTTCTCAAGATCGCAGTGATCAGCGATTTCATCCAAAGTTGCAACCCGATCTTTTAGACACTCTAGGAGCCCCAATTTGTATGAGGCGCTGAGTGTCTGGGAATACACGAAGCCAGCGAGAATATGGTGTAAATCGGTGGCGCGCTGTCGAGCAATTGACCGGCTGATCGGTAGCCTCGCTGCCCATTTCTGAAATGTGGCGCTGCGCAGTAGGCGGTTTCGCCACAACAGAAAGCGCGCATACCGGCCCTTTGGCTTATCGCTGTTTAGCTCAAAATTTGGGCTTGTCGCCGATCGCGAGATCATCAGGCTGCCACTAGACCCAGTTTTGCGGGAATAAAGCGACTCGATTGTGCTCGCACCAGCTTGTACAGCATATTTTGCCCAGCGCACGAGGGCATAGTGTCGAGACCTGATTCAAGACATTCTTTTAGTCGACTGACGGCGCCCTCGAGACCTAGTTCGCGCACTGCACTGGGTCGATCGAGTTTCACATCGATACCCACAGGCTTGCCGAGTGTTTCGGGGTCGGAGACGGCGTCTTTTATGTCGTCTGCAATTTGATAGGCCTCACCGATGCTTGCACCTAGATTGACCCATGGGCCAGGGTCTACG
>CAJXZI010000297.1 GCA_913063005.1 uncultured Halieaceae bacterium
TGGGCTGGGGTCGTCGATGCTGTTGGCGGTAACACGCTCGCGAATGCCTGTGCGCAAACTCGCTACGGCGGCGTGGTAACAGCCTGTGGTCTCGCGGAAAGCGCCGCTCTACCTGCTACGGTGATGCCTTTCATACTGCGCGGCGTTATCCTGCGTGGTGTCGACAGTGTCATGGCACCGGCAGAACCCCGGCTGTCAGCATGGGCCCGTCTGGCACGTGATATGAACCTTGATTTACTCGAGACCATGGTGACAGAGATTGGTCTTTCCGACGTTTGCGGTGTTGCCCCAGACGTTCTCGCTGGGAAAATCACGGGGCGTCTATTGGTTGACGTTAACCGCTAACGCTTGGTCTTGAGTCAGCGCTTGATAAATCGCTGCAAAGGGCTCTGCTAAACCGACAGCTGACTCATTCAGAGTCAGTCCGAGTCGGACCATGACAAGCTCGGCCTCAGGTACAACCACCACGAATTGACCCGAATTGCCGCCGGCGTGGAACGTATTGGCGGGTAAATCAGGGTAGTCCCAGAGACGCGTATTAAGCCAGAAGCTCAGACCGTAAAAGTCGGCCGTATCGGAGGGTGTGACAGCGAGACGCTGCCAGTCCTGTGATAGTAGCGCATCCCGTCCGTGCCAGGCGTCGAGCCACCACTGCCCATAGCGCGCCCAGTCACGAGCTGTAAGATAGGCAAAGCTCGAGCCAACCTGCACGCCGCTGATGTCAGGTTCGAGAATGGGATCATCCAAACCCAAGCGCTGATTTACCTCGCGATCAACCCAGTCCACATAAGCCTCGTCGTCGAGGGTGGACTGCCACAAGTAAGACACAACATTCGTATCGCCGCTTGAGTAAACGAACTCCTCACCGGGCGCAACGCGCTGCCCCTGTGCAAGGGGCACCTGCCACATCGGCACACCGCCATAGAGCATCTCGGTAACATCATCACCGGGCAGATAGCGCTCGTCGAAATCAAGCCCGCTGGCCATAGTCATGAGATGTTTGAGTGTCATCTCAGGGGCAACACCTTCGGTGATATTAGATGCTGCGCCGAGTGCCTCAACGCGATCTTTTACTGGCCACGAGAGGTCCATCAGCCCGCGACCCACCTGAACCCCTACGTAAGAAGCCATGAGGCTCTTATTCATCGACCAGCCCTGCAGTCGTGTTCTTGGCCCTACGGGCGCGGCGTAACGCTCAGTGACAATTTCGCCCTTGTGCATGACTAAAACAGCCAGTGTGTTGCGGCCACCCTCCGCTGGCTCTGCAAAAAGCGCATCGATCGCTTTTTCGATCTCGGGATCACCAGATTCATACTGCGAAGCGGGTGCGGCGCGCGTGTCGTCTTTTTCTGACAACGCGTCTGCGCTTGTTGACTGTGAAGGCTCGCCATGAAGCGTACAGCCGTAGCGATCACGATACGTCGCAGTCGCAGACGCCGTCAGAATATTCACTGTTGCCTCGCGGTCACCGACCTCCGCATCAACAAATCGGTCCATGCCCGCAATCGTTGCCATTCGAGGCAAGATGTCCTTTTCCAATACAAATTCCGCGGGTAATTGGCTGACGAACACGCCCGAGCAAAGTTGCTTTGCCGAGTAGCCAACACCGATTTTTGCGGCACCATGTAACGCCCAGACAAACGCCACGATGACTAAAGAACCTAGGGCAAGTGCAATTCGACGCATGCGTTTTCTCTCAGTTTATTTAAGGCGGATAAGACCAAAGCGAAAAGACTGTAACGTTCAGTGTGAACTTCACAAAAAGGGGCCTAGAAAAAAAGTACCTAGCGCTAATCAACGATCGTGTGGTTAGCGTCAAAAATCTCGTTTATCAACGCCGTGACCGCCGCCAGTGCAAGGAGCATGACACCGCCCCCTAAGGCCAGTCCCGAATTAGAAGGAGCAAGTTGAGTGACGACTGAAACATCAACCATAGACAGGAGTCCGTCTATGGAACCCAACAAACCCAGAGCGATCAGTGCGTAACCCAACCCTCTGATAATTGCAGAAGACCCCGTCCACGACTTTGATACAACGCCTTGTAGATTAATGTGTTCGCTCATCAGCTCCCCCTTCGGTCTCAACTGTGCAGCACCCTGGAGCAGAAAAGCAAGCGAGAAACACGAATGAGCTCGACACTGATCTCGAGGAAAGCAATTAGACGGCTCAGACCTCGGTTTTAAGGGTTATGTCAAAACCTTTCTCGGTTTGGATGATCCGCAGGGGTAAACACTTAGCTAAAACCAAAGCCCACAGCCAGAGCCCGGGAGCTGGGAGCTGGGAGCTGGGAGCTGGGAGCTGGGAGCGTAAAACCTGAAACCAGAAACCGTGGAGTAGGCAGATAGTCCTGAAACAGAAGCGTGACTACAACTGCATTCGAGAGAAGTAATCCCTTGCCGCTACCATCACACGAGGGGCCAGGATGATGGTGCTGACCATCGTGGGCAACGCCATCAAACCATAACTTCCAGAAATCACGTTAAAGACAACATCGACACTAACACTGGCACCGAAAATAACCGTGGCAATAAAGAACCACCGAAAATAAGCCTGCCGCTCGGCGCCCACCAAAAAGCCGAAACACTTGGCACCGAAATACCATCCAGTGAACATGGTGGTTGTGCTCAAAATAAGGGCAACAAAGGCCAACGCCAAAAGTCCGGGCGTCCCCATTTCGGTTTGAACGGCATTCGCTGTCAGCGTAATTCCGGACAAATCGCCGGGCGACTGCCAATCACCCGCGAGAAGAATAACCAGCGCCGTGCAGGTACATATCAGCAAGGTGTCAAAAATTGGACCCAGCGTCGCAACCATGCCCTCTCGAATCGGCTCATTGGTTCGCGCAGCACCGTGCGCCATCACTTCAGTGCCAACACCGGCCTCGTTCGAGAAAACGCCTCGGCTGACACCAATCAACATAATGCCGATAAAGCCGCCGCCAACCGCTGTTGGGTTGAAGGCCTCAGAGACTATCAACCAGAGCAGTGCGGGGACTTCGGTGATGTGGGTTAAGACCACGTACAGCGTCATAGT
>CAJXZI010000298.1 GCA_913063005.1 uncultured Halieaceae bacterium
GCGTACTGAGGGCGTGTTGCTAACCAAAAATACCCTTTTGACCGCAGCAACTTGCCGTATTTTTCCGTGCCGTGAAGAAAGGCAAAGAATTTCTCGGGATGAAAAGGTCTCCGCGCCTCGTAGCCAAAGCTCGCGATGCCATATTCCTCAGTCTCAGGCACGTGCTCACCGCGCATCTCGGCCAACCAACCCGGCGCCTGCTGTGCACGCTCAAAATTGAAGCTTCCCGTGCTCAAGACATCGTCGATATCAACTTTGCCATTTGCAATAGGGATGATTCGCGCCTGCGTATTGAGTGTTTCCAAAATCGCTGTCAGGCGATTTACCTCATCGTTAGACACAAGGTCTGTCTTACTCACCAGTATGACATCCGCAAACTCGACTTGATCGACCAGCAAATCAGCGACGCTTCGCTCGTCTTCGTCGCCCAAAGACTCCCCAGTCTCTTGGAGGTACTTCGCCTCGTCGTAATCCTTGAGGAAGTTAACGGCGTCGACTACGGTCACCATCGTATCGAGGTCAGCCACATCAGATAGGGAAACACCATCCTCGTCAGCAAAGGTAAAGGTCTCGGCCACGGGTAACGGCTCGGAAATCCCCGTCGACTCGATCACGAGGTAGTCAAACCGGCCATCTTTCGCCAGATTATTTACTTCCTCCAGTAAATCCTCGCGCAATGTGCAGCAAATACACCCATTACTCATCTCAACCAGCTTTTCTTCGCTACGATTTAACGAGACTTCGTTCTGAATAACCGCGGAATCAATATTGATCTCACTCATATCATTCACGATAACTGCTACCCGCTTGCCATGACGATTGTTAAGAATGTGGCTAAGGACCGTTGTTTTTCCTGCTCCCAGAAACCCCGAAAGCACGGTTACAGGTAATTTTTTCGCAGCACCCATTTACTTTATTCCCTTCAATTTCTTCATACCGTAGTGATACAAAGTATCAATTTATCCTCAAAAAAAAGCCGATCTATAAATATCTCAGCTTTCGAGCTCTCCACCATTATGGCAATCGAGAGATCGGCAGATCCTCATGTTCACCAAGTGGCTTATGGCAATCAGCATCGCACCCGCGACTGTCAAAAGCGTCTCTGTGGTCTCGTTGGGCAAGAACAGTGGTAGTAAAAGGAGTGACATTCCAGCCACTCCCATAGCCAACACCCAGAAACGTTTGTGACTGCCACACCCTAAAGTGAGTGCGAAAACGCTAACTGGCACAGCGAAAAATACCGCCAACCGATGAACCGACTCATCCGCAAAAAACGACACCAAAGCACTCGGAAAAAGAACCAACAGTAGCGGCATTAATAGGCAATGAACGATGCAGATACTGGACAAACCAATAGCGAAGCCGTCCGCGTTCGAGCGCGTAAGATAATTCAATTTACGAGACATATTTAAGAAACCAGAAATCTAATCAGTGGCATTCTTTGCAAACACCGGGAAGCTCGAGTTGGCGTGAACTCAGATGAAACCCCTCAGCACCCGCTAAACCACTTAATGACGCAATCAATGCCTCCGATACCTCCACTTCGCGGACTTGAGAGCACTCGCTACAAATTAAAAAATGCGTTCGCTGAAAATGTTCTGTGCAACAATTGATGTGGGAGCATGCCACGTATTTTTTTGAACTCTCCAACCGATGTGCCAGTTGCTGCTCAACCAAATAATCAAGGATCCGATACATCGACATCGCAGGCATGGCATCCAGACCCTGCGTATTACAAACCTCAAGCAGGCCATAAGCTGAGATTGGTTGCCCTGCCTCAATCAAGGCTCGAAGAACCTGGCGTCGCCGTGGTGTAAGGCGGGAACCGTGGTCACGACAACGTTGCTCAGCTTTAAGAATTGCGGTTTCAATGTTCGACATATACATCTCCGTAAAAACAGGATGATACTTTATATCTTTTTTGTTGGAAACGAAGAAATGATCTCAGGCGAATATTCACCCTACATATCTGTGGATGGAATACTCCTGGGTACTCATTACTCTCGGGATAAGACGCGGCAGCTATTACTCGAGCGTCAGGACATCACTCAATATCGTCTCAAATCGACCCGGATTTTCCATATGCGGAAGATGCCCCGCGTTCTCAACGAAAAACTCCTGCCGCTTTGGAAGTAGACGCTCGATCTTATCGGCGAAATCGGCATAAACAACCACGGTGTCGCTATCGCCCCATATCGTGGTTACCGGAATGTCGGAGGTCTGTAGTGACGCGTGGATACGATCAAGCTCGGCTGAATCGTGATTTTTGCGTGTTGAGATGAGCGCCCGTGCAAAGCCTTTGTGCACAAGAAGCTCAGCGTACTTATCATCCCAGTCCTGAAAATTTGTCGGGTCTTTAAAGTCGGAGAGCTGACCTGCGGGGAGCTCAGGGTACTTTCCAATTAGCTCATCAATCTCTTCTTGACTAACCGAAGTGTCAGCAGCACGAGTCACATCACGAAAACCTGAAGAGGCAACATAGACGAGACGCATCACGCGCTCGGGTGCAAAACCCGCGATTTGTGAAACCACTCGCCCGCCATTGGACAGGCCAAAAAATGAAGCGCGTTCAACGCCCAGTGCATCGAGAAGTTCTAAGACCTGCGTCGCGAACAAGGTATCGGTGTAAGCAACATCCGGATTATCCGAGAAACCTCGACCGTATAGGTCGAGCATGATGACGCAACGACCCTTGTCAGCTAAGAAATCATAGGTGGGCTCCCAGATGTAAGAAGGGACTGAGAAGCCGTGGACCAAGACGTCGGGGGTATCGCAGGCCTCCCGGTCTGTCATTCGGTAATACGTATAACCCTCAGATAGCTCAATGAAACCCTCGTCGGGTGCTAAATCCACGGAAGTTCTGAACTCTGCGTCCTTCACCACAGATTCAAAATGATCATTGGCCATCGCAGATGCGAGACAACCTGCAAGTAGCAGTAGAGCAAGCGATTTCAGAGTGTTTCGCACAGCGTTCACAGAATCTCTCCCTAACATTCGAAGCTTGCTCTTTTAACGACAGTGTAATGAGACAA
>CAJXZI010000299.1 GCA_913063005.1 uncultured Halieaceae bacterium
ACGTTTTTCCACATGGGGTATTGATTCAGCATAGGAGTGCCACAAAAAGCCCGACGAGTGTCGGGCTGTTAAATTACATTTCTTTCAAAGAACCTTTCGGCATAACCGCTTCAACCGACACGCGGCGAACCGTTACGACGGTGTTATCAGCGATCTCAAGCTTGACGAAGTTCTCGCCCACCTCAGTGATCTTGCCCATCAAACCACCCACAGTTTGCACTTCATCACCTTTACCCAGCGCTTCGACCAGCTTCTTATGTTCTTTTTGACGCTTAACCTGAGGGCGGATAATGAACAGGTACATAATCACGAACATACCGATCAAGAACAACAACGGTAAACCTTCGCCACCAGGTGCAGCTGCAGCACCTTCAGCCATCGCATCAGAAATAAAAATCATCGGATTCTCCGAAATGGGGTTACAACTCGCCGCCCATATCCGAGCGACCTAAAAAAAGTGACGAAATTATGCCACAGCCACCTGAGAAAGTCGGTGGGCTAAAGCGTTCAATTCGGTACGGTTTTGCCTCGTTTGGCATAAAACTCGCTGCGAAATACCTCAAAACGTTGTTGCTCAATCGATTCACGAATATCCGCCATCAACATTTGGTAATAGCGCAGGTTATGAATCGTGTTTAAACGCGCACCCAAGATCTCATTACATCGGAACAAATGGCGCAGATACGAGCGGCTGTAGTTTTGGCAGGTATAGCAATCGCACTCCTCATCTAAAGGACGGGTATCTTTTTCATGTGCTGCATTCTTGATCTTTACGACACCCGAATGCGTAAACAGGTAACCATTGCGTGCATTTCGAGTCGGCATAACACAGTCGAACATATCAATGCCACGACGCACCGCTTCGACGATATCTTCTGGCGTACCCACTCCCATTAAATAGTGTGGATGATCCGCCGGCAGCACCTCCTGCATCACATCAAGTACACGGATGCGGTCTTCTTCTGGCTCACCAACAGACAGACCACCCACCGCATAACCATCAAAGCCGATCTTCTGCAGCTCATCGAGGGAGCGTTTACGCAAGCTCTCGTACATACCGCCCTGCACAATGCCGAATAACGCGTTCGGGTTACCCTCATGTGCTGTCTTACTGCGCTGCGCCCAACGTAAGGACAGCTCCATGGACTCACGTGCCTCGGTTTCTGTGGCTGGGTATGGCGTGCACTCATCAAAAATCATCACGATATCCGAGCCTAGCTTGCGCTGAATCTCCATCGACTCTTCTGGCCCCATAAATACCTTGGCGCCATCGGTAGGTGCTCGAAAATGCACACCCTCTTCTTTGATTTTCCGCATCGCACCCAATGAGAAGACTTGAAAACCGCCACTGTCAGTCAGAATCGGGCCATCCCAATGCGTAAAGTCATGCAGATCGCCATGCGCATTGATCACCTCTGTACCTGGTCTCAGCCAAAGGTGAAAAGTATTCCCAAGAATAATCTGCGCGCCCAAGCCCTTGAGCTCCTCAGGTGTCATCGCTTTTACAGTGCCATAGGTACCCACCGGCATGAACACCGGGGTTTCCACCGTGCCGCGAGCAAAGGTCAATCGACCGCGTCGCGCACCACCATCAGAGGCTAATAATTCGAATAATTCAGACATATTTCAAAAAACGGATTGACTTTACTCTCAGAATATTAGAAAATTCTAATGTGCTGATTATTCAGCACACCCTCCATCCTCCTTTGGTGGAACCTTGGCCCGGCACCCCCCTGTCGGGCCTTTTTAATGCCCGGAAGAAATTTCGGGCATTAATTTCAATCACTTAGCAGCTCTTTCGAGCAACATCGCATCCCCATAACTGAAGAAACGATAGCGCTGCTCAACCGCATGGCGATAAGCGCGCATGATGTTCTCATACCCCGCAAACGCGGACACCAACATTAATAAGGTGGACTGCGGCAGGTGAAAATTAGTCAACAGTAGATCGACTACCTGAAATTGATAGCCAGGACGGATAAACAACTGCGTATCTCCCTGATACGGCTTGAGCTCACCCTCTTTTGCGGCAGTTTCAAGGCTACGCACACTTGTGGTCCCAACCGCTACCACTCGCCCACCTCGTGCTTTACAGGCTTTGATCTTTTCAACGGTTTCGTCAGAAACCGACAACCATTCGGAATGCATGATGTGCTCATCCAGATTCTCGGTCTTCACTGGCTGAAAGGTGCCCGCGCCAACATGCAAGGTTACCTCTGCTTGCTCAACGCCCATGTCCGTGAGCGATTGCAACATTGCATCATCAAAATGCAGACCAGCTGTCGGCGCAGCAACCGCACCCATCTCTTTGGCAAAGACGGTTTGATAACGCTCTTCATCATCTGCACCATCATCGCGGTCGATATAAGGCGGTAATGGCATATGGCCATGCGATTCCATAAGCTGGTAAAAATCGCCGGCACTCTCTAACTGCAACTCAAACAGATTGTCATGCCGCGCAACCATAGTGATCTTCGCATCTTCAACAAGAAGTGTTGACCCAACCTTTGGTGACTTACTCGCACGCACATGCGCTAAACATCGAGTCGGCTCTATAACTCGCTCGATCAAAATCTCAACTTTACCGCCAGTTGCTTTTTGCCCATGCAGTCGAGCTGCCATTACACGCGTGTTGTTAAACACCAACAAATCACCGGCACGAAGCAAAGAAGGGAAGTCTAAAAACTGGCGATCAGCGATCTCACCACTGGCACCATCGACATGCAGCATACGACTGTGCGAACGCTGTTCAGCCGGATGCTGAGCGATCAACTCGTCAGGAAGTTCGTAATCAAAATCGGATAGGCGCATGGGGCGCGAATGGTAGCACAGGGCACTTGCCTAACGCGGTCAAGTCGGTATACTGCCGCGTCTTCTCGCAGGGCGCCCTGCCAGAGCTAAATTTGCCAGTGTGATGGAATTGGTAGACATAGGGGATTCAAAATCCCCCGCCTTCGGGTGTGGCGGTTCGAGTCCGCCCACTGGTACCAATTACGAAGAAGCCCACCTTTCGGTGGGCTTTTTTATTT
>CAJXZI010000300.1 GCA_913063005.1 uncultured Halieaceae bacterium
CATGGGAGATACTGTGGTTGTGCAAACACCCGAGCAAGAAACCGAGTGGTTTATCGAAGCGATCGAATATCGATAAATCGAAACAAACTACGTGAAAACACGACAAATCCTACCTTCATCAACTACTGATTGAACTCGCGAGTGTTAAAATCTCCGAGCTATTCAGCGAAACATTTGGCATCAGGAGATAAAGCTTTGCGTCAGGGCGTCACAGACCATTTTCAACAACGTCACATTGGAACAACACGATCCCAACAGCAAGAAATGGCATCGATCGTGGGCTTTGATAGTGTCGAGCATCTTATCGATACCGCCATCCCCGACAACATCAAACTAAGCCAAAGCCTCTCGCTGCCCGCAGCACTCAGCGAAGCGGAAGCACTCAAAAAGCTTCGCGCGTACGCTGAGCAAAATAAGGTTCTTCGTAACTGTATCGGCATGGGGTACTACGACACCCTAACCCCTGCTGTTTTACTGAGAAACGTCTTCGAAAATCCCGGCTGGTACACCGCCTATACCCCATATCAACCTGAGATTTCACAGGGCAGACTTGAGACGCTACTCACGTTCCAACAAGTGATTATCGATCTCACTGGCATGCCGTTGGCAAATGCATCACTGCTCGATGAGGCGACGGCCGCTGCCGAAGCTATGACACTGATGCATCGCATGAACCGGCGTTCAAAATCCTCGATCTTTGTTGTTTCAGACGATTGTCATCCGCAGACCATCTCACTCATTCAAACACGTGCTGAGCCGCTCGGCATTGAAGTCGCGCTGGTGAACCCTGACTCGCTGACACAGATTGATGACGCCTTCGGCATGCTGGTTCAGTATCCAGGGACCTTTGGTCACGTGAGAGATTTGAGCGAGGTGATCACAAACGCTCACGAGAACAATATTTTAGTGGGTGTCGCTTCCGATCTGCTCGCGCTGACACTTTTGAAATCACCGGGGTCAATGGGCGCGGATGTTGTGGTGGGTAGCTCACAGCGCTTCGGAGTACCGATGGGTTTCGGAGGTCCTCATGCTGCGTTCTTTGCGACCCGCGACGAATACAAACGCTCTATGCCAGGACGAGTTATAGGCGTATCGATCGATAGCAGCGGGCGACAAGCGCTGCGGATGGCGATGCAAACTCGTGAACAGCATATTCGTCGAGAAAAAGCCACGAGTAACATATGTACCGCTCAAGCACTGCTAGCGATTATGGCTGGACTCTACGCTATGCATCATGGCCCCGAGGGACTTCGTGCAATCGCAAGTCGGGTACATCAATTCACGTCGCAATTAGCGGCTTCAATAAGTGCCTCAACACACGAGGTCGTAAACGATAGCTGGTTCGACACCCTCACCATAAGAGTTGAATCCGCGGACGCTTTAATAGAAGAGGCGGAGTTGGCCGGATTCAACTTGCGGCACGTAGACGATACGCACGTGGGCGTCGCCCTTGATGAGACCACTACGGCAGAGGAAGTCGAATCGCTCATCCAGATTTTCTGCGGCCAAGCTGACACATCAAGCTCCGACACATCCTCGACCATTCCATCCAGTTTATGCCGCGAGATGGATTATCTTCAGCATCCGCTGTTTCATGATTATCGAACAGAAACGGAGATGCTTAGGTACCTCAAACGACTAGAGAACAAAGATATCTCCTTGACTCGCGCCATGATTCCCCTTGGCAGCTGCACGATGAAACTCAATGCCGCGGCAGAAATGATACCTGTGTCTTGGCCTGAGTTTGCCCGTGTGCACCCTTTCGCGCCGTCGCATCAAGTGGGTGGTTATCTCGCCATGCTAGAAGAGTTATCAGGATGGTTGACGGAATGTACTGGCTACGATGCCATGTCGCTGCAACCAAACTCAGGTGCGCAAGGAGAATACGCGGGCCTAATGGCGATACGACGGTATCACCGAGCGCGTGGTGAGTCTCATCGCAATATTTGCCTAATACCTACCTCGGCGCACGGAACGAACCCAGCAAGTGCGGTCATGGCTGGCATGAAGGTAGTACTTGTCAGCTGTGATGAGAGTGGAAACGTAGACATGCAGGACCTCAAGGAAAAAGTCGAGGCCCATTCAGCAGACCTCGCAGCCATCATGGTCACGTATCCCTCAACGCATGGCGTATTTGAGGCATCCATCGTTGAACTGTGTGCATTGATTCATGAGCACGGAGGACAGGTTTACGTCGATGGGGCGAATCTAAATGCACTTGTCGGTTTGGCAGGGCCCGGGAAATTTGGCGCAGATGTGTCACACCTAAATTTGCACAAAACGTTCTGCATCCCCCATGGCGGAGGTGGCCCCGGGATGGGGCCTATTGGTGTGGGGCAACACTTGGCCCCGTATTTAGCTTCTTCAGTGGTTGTACCGCAAGCAGGCCTAGACGCAACGAATAACGTGATTTCAGCAACGCCTTTTGGCAGCGCCTCGATTCTTCCAATCTCTTGGATGTATATCGCAATGATGGGGCCGGATGGTGTAACTGAAGCGAGCCGCGTTGCCATTGTTCACGCTAACTACATTGCTAAGCGACTGCGTGGTCATTTCGATGTTCTCTACACCGGACGAGCGGATACCGTGGCACACGAGTGCATTATCGATATCCGCCCACTGAAAGAACGAACAGGCATTACCGAAGAGGATGTTGCAAAACGCCTAATCGATTACGGGTTCCATGCACCAACAATGTCCTTTCCGGTTGCAGGAACACTCATGATTGAGCCGACGGAATCAGAGTCCCTCGCTGAAATAGACCGCTTCTGCGACGCGATGATCTCAATTCGGGACGAGATAAGAGCGGTTGAAGACGGACGATTCGACTCGACCAACAACCCACTTAAAAATGCACCGCATACGCTTGATGAGGTTACAGCATCACATTGGGACAGACCCTACTCACGCGAACAGGCCGTCTGGCCTGTTGAATCGCTAAGAGCAGATAAATACTGGCCGCCAGTGAATCGTGTGGATAACGTCTATGGGGACAGAAACCTGATTTGCTC
>CAJXZI010000301.1 GCA_913063005.1 uncultured Halieaceae bacterium
GATTAGCTAGGTTTACGCGGGTGGATCTGGATCCAGTTTGTCCTGCGTGCGCAACTCGAAATCACTGGCATCATGCCGCTCGAGCAATTGCGAGGACTTTGCTCCATAAGGGCGATTGACCATGCGCCCACGCTTCACAGCTGGCCGCTGAGATATCTCATCCGTGTACCGCTTCAGATTGGTATAGGTATGAGCTTCGAGGAACTCTGCGGCGTTATACGCTTTTCCCTCAATTACTGATCCATACCAAGGGTAGATGGCCATATCGGCGATCGTGTAATCGTCACCACAGATATATCGGTTGTCTGCAAGTCGCTGGTCTAACAGATCGAGCTGTCGCTTCACTTCCATGGCGTAACGGTCGATGGCGTATTCGATCTTCACCGGTGCGTAGGCGTAGAAGTGACCAAACCCACCGCCTAACATAGGTGTTGCGCCCATCTGCCAGAAGAGCCAATTCAAACACTCGGTTCGCCCTGCGTGATCTTGAGGAATGAATTCGCCAAATTTCTCTGCCAGGTACAGAAGAATTGATCCCGACTCAAACACTCTTAAAGGCGTCTCCTCACTGTGGTCCATGAGCGCAGGAATCTTCGAGTTAGGGTTTGCCGCAACGAAGCCACTACCGAATTGAGAACCGTCACCAATGTTCACAAGCCAGGCGTCGTACTCGGCGCCGCTATGCCCCTTAGCCAAGAGTTCCTCGAGCATGATCGTGACTTTGACACCATTGGGCGTGCCCAAGGAATAAAGCTGTAAGGGGTGCTTGCCGATCGGCAGGTCTTTTTCCTGCTGAGCGCCTGCAGTAGGGCGGTTGATATTGGCAAAGGCCTGATTACTGTTTTGCTTCCACTCCCAAACCTTGGGAGGCTCGTAGGTATCGCTCATGCGGATCATTCCGTGGCATCTATGTACCGCGTAAGGTCGCAGGTTAGAGAGTTCAGTGTCAATCCACTAAGCGCACTGTGATAGAGGTGCTCGGTTTTTGCGGTGGCAGTGAAGGGGTTACATGAATATTGCTGGCGTAACCGCAGTCGAGCAGGGGATAACAATTAGTGTTGATTATTCAGAGAAATTTAAAGCACCGATTTAGTTGGCTAGGGCTCTTGTGCCGTTCGCTGAGAGAGGTTTTGAGAGAACTGCCCGAAGCCTCAATAGCCTCGGGCAGTCGCTGCGCTTAGTCGTTAGAGCCCATCGCAGAGTCTTTAACCGCAAGCAAGAAATTCGCGACGACCATACCCGCGAGCATGACCGCGATGTTGTCGATAATCGCGTTCAAAGGTGCGCCCACAGCCGGAATCGCATCCATAGAGTTGGCTACAGTAGGCATAGCGACCGCCGCCACCGTGTAGGCCATTCGTCCTGCCATGTCAGCGATTGGGTTCATAAATCCACTAATGAGACCCAAGACGACCAGGGCGAGTCCAGCATGCGCCCCTACCTGCTCAACGAAGACAGCCAGTATGGCAACCAGGATACCTAGGATGGTTATTATTTGATTAGCGTTCATTTTTTTATCCTTATTTTAATGTTTTCTTTTGCGTAAACCCTGCCCCAAGCCTGCCTATAAAGCACTCAGCAAGCGTTACAGTTCTGCGCATCCATTTTGATCAAAATAACTTCGTAAAGTTCCAACTTTATTTTGCTGAGTATTGGCTGACGCCAACGAGTAGCCTCGAATTTAAGTAGACAACTGGATTGGGTTGGCTCAATTTCTAAGCGATATTTCTGAGTGACGACAAAAAAGTCTCTTCGCACGATAGGATACACCAACATGAAAATTGGATTTATTGGTCTTGGTAATGTGGGTGGCAAACTCAGCGGTAGTCTGATCCGCAATGGACATGACGTCTCGGTGCTCGATCTAAACCCTGATCTGGTAGCCGAAAAGGGTGCCTGCGGCGCGAAGGTAGGTGAAAACCCAGCCCAGCTCATGCGGGACTGCGACGCAGTGATTACCTGCTTGCCATCACCCGCGGCGTCAGATGCGGTTATGCAGGAAATGTTGCCTGAGGTGTGCGAAGGCAAGATCTGGATGGAAATGTCGACCACCGATCAGGCCGAGGCGATGCGTCTCGGTAACCTGGTGATTGCGGCAGGCGGTGCGGCGGTGGACTGTCCCGTCTCGGGTGGTTGCCACCGGGCGGATACAGGAAATATCTCAATCTTCGCGGGCTGCGACCGAGCTACCTTCGAGCGTATTCTGCCCTTGCTGACCACGTTGGGTCGCCGTGTTCTGCACACGGGTGAGCTTGGCTCTGCATCGATGCTCAAAGTGCTCACCAACTATCTGGCCACGGTGCATTTGGCGGCTAACGCAGAGGCGTTGGTTGTCGCCAAGGCTGCTGGGATGGACCTGAATGTGGCCTACGAGGCGATTGCCATCTCCTCTGGAACGTCTTTCAGCCATGTCACCGAAAGTCAGGTGATCTTGAACGGGTCGCGCGATATTTCTTTTACCATGGATCTTGTGAAGAAGGATGTGGGCCTGTTCCAGTCGATTGCGGAGCGCAATAACGTACCGTTGGAGATCTCACCGTTGATCTGTCAGATATTCGACGACGGCATCGCGCGCTATGGGGAGCGGGAGCTGTCACCTAATATTATTCGGCGTCTTGAAGACGCAACTGGACTTGATATCCGTGCGCCCGGATTCCCCGCGGAAATGACTGATGACGAACCCGAAGAGCCGGGATATGAGGTTGTACCGATTGGGCTTAGTTCTCCTACCTAAGGTGCTTGCAGCGATAGCAGTCGAGGTTCGTGAATCGGGTTGCAATAGTAAATCCGCGTTGCCTTGGCGGACTAAACGCTTCTAAGGTCGCGTTTTTCGACTGGCTTCGCCAGTTCGAGAGCATGGTAATCCTTTATAAAAAAAGCCCGCTTGCAGCGGGCTCTTTTATATTTGGTAGGACCAGCCAGATTACCTTCAATCGCCCTTGCCCTTGCCCTTGCCCTTGCCCTTGCCCTTGCCCTTGCCCTTGGCGATTAAAATCTGCGGGCGCCTTCGC
>CAJXZI010000302.1 GCA_913063005.1 uncultured Halieaceae bacterium
GCCGGATCCAATGTTCTCATTTCAACAAGGTTTTGTTTGGATACGATTCCCACTTTATGCAGCTGCTGCACAAGCATGGCTAGCTAAAGATACCGACGCATGCGCAAATTGATGCAAAAGCACGGGAGCGACTGGTCAACAAGCTCCGTGACGCAATGGACGCTCCCGCTCATCCAAAGGCAAATGACGCGGTCCAGCAGCTCGTAGAAGACGGGCATAGTCATAAAGACATCGCGCTCGCGTTAGCGGGCATGGTAATGGACGGTGTCGAGCCGCCCGCCGAGGAAGCAAAACCAAGAAAATCCCACGCTGACTTCGAACAGAAGCCCTCCCGAGAATCACGCAAAGAACCCCGCCCACTCAAGGACAAGCACGGTAAAGAACGCGAAGTGCCCCTCTCTTACACGGTTAAAGAACTTGGCCGCGCTCGCCCTCTTGAGGAGCATCCCGATGTGGTGATGGAGCGTTTCTGGTTGGGCGTAGGTAAAAAGCAGAGCGTAAAACCCAGCGAGATCATGGGTGCCATTGCCAATGAAGCTGGCATCGAGGGTGAATTCATCGGAAAGATCAATATTTTCGAGCACTACGCGACCATCGACCTACCCGAGGGTATGCCCAAACCGATTCTAAAGCACTTAAAGAAAACACGTGTCAGAGGGACGAATTTGGGTATTGTTCGAGTCGTTGATTCACACTCTGCGTAAAGCCAGTCGATAGAAGCCCGTTAAACGCCACCAAAGCTCATTTCACACACCTATGTCTCGGCTAGATATGGGCTAGAAATCTCCGCCGGCTCATGAGAATCTCTCAGTCATGGATCGGCGTTTGATTCATTTCCTGCGCCGCGCTGTTAACAAAAATAAAGCCAGCGGAGCATTTAGATGGAATTTCACTTCAATAACGTTTGGACTGCACTCTCGCAGGAGTTCCCTGACCGACCTGCCCTCATTTGCGAGGGTAAAACAGTTACCTGGTCGGAATTCAATGACAGGGCTGCGCGATTAGCGGGCCTTTTCGCGGCGAACGGTGTCACCAACGGTGCGTCAGTAGGCATGTATATGCTCAACTGTAACGAATACACCGAAGCGCACTTTGGTTGTTTCAAGCAGTCGGTTTGTCCCGTTAACGCGAATTACCGCTACCGCGCTGAGGAGCTGATCTACCTTCTCGATAATAGTGACTCCGAGGTGGTCATCTACCACGCAAGCTATGCACCTCGAATCAAGGAAATTCGCGATTCTCTGCCAAAAATTAAGCTTTACATCCAAGTCGACGATGGATGTGGCGAACCGCTGCTCGACGGCGCACTGGATTATGAAACAGCGTTAACAAACTCCGACCCCCTGCCGTTCACACCCAGCGCCTATGACGACCGTTACATGCTCTATACGGGGGGCACGACGGGTATGCCTAAGGGTGTGATGTATGACAACGGCGCCCTCGCCCACTGGCTCTGTATTGGCGGCTACACGTCTCGTGGCCTCGCACCACCCACGTCTATTGATGAGGTACTGGCAGGTGCTCGAGCGATAACTGAAATGGGCGCTGTCCACCGTAGCCTACCTGCATGTCCGCAAATGCACGGCACCGGCATGTGGATTGGCACCATGGTTGCGCTGAACTGTGGCGGCACTGTGGTTACTCAGCGTACACAGCACCTCGACCCAGACGCGCTTTTGCAATGCGTCGTTGATAACAACGTCACCGATCTCACCATTGTGGGTGACGCGTTTGCGCGCCCAATTCTGGCAGCGCTTGATGCGGCCAAAGCGGCTGGAAAGCCCTACGACTTGTCGCGTGTGGGTCAAATCGCCTCCTCGGGCGTGATGTGGTCCTCTGAGATTAAAGAAGGCCTCCTCAAGCATCAGAATATGGTGCTCAACGATATTATGGGTTCCACCGAGGGCTCTATGGGTGCGTCTATTAGTACCCGCGAAGGCGCCGCAAAGACCGCAAAGTTCATGATTGCCGACTACGTCAAAGTCTTTAACGAGGACGACAAACCCGTGCAACCGGGCTCGGGTGAGATGGGCATGGTCGCAACAGCTGGGATCGTTCCCCGCGGGTATTACAAAGACGAGGAAAAATCCGCGCGAACCTTCCGTGTTGTAGACGGCGTGCGTTATTCCTTCCCGGGCGACTTCGCCACCGTTGAGGCCGACGGTACCATCACACTGCTGGGACGTGGTTCGCAGTGCATCAACACAGGCGGCGAGAAGGTCTTTACCGAAGAGGTCGAGGAGTCCATTAAGCGTCATGATGATGTTGAGGACTGTTTAGTCGTCGGTCTGCCTGACGAACGTTTAGGCAATCGTGTGATTGCCGTCTACTCACAAAAGCCAGGCACCACGCCGATTGGTGAGGATGGCCTTCGAGAGCACGTGAAAACTCAATTAGCAGGTTACAAAGCGCCAAAGCAATGCATCCTGGTGGATGTCGTGCAGCGTGCGCCTAATGGCAAAGCTGACTACAAATGGGCCAAGGCCACAGCTGAGGCTCATGCCTAACTGAGCGATCTCTTTTAAACGAGGCGAGTGGCGCTCTCAAAGACGCCACCGACCTCTGCTAACGCCAAAGAAACGATAGCGACATTAGGACCGCAACACCGCTCAGACACACCCCAAACCCAACGTCGAGATATCCTGAAAAGCGGGCTAGCGCTGCGTCAATCCATCCAAAGTACTATTTGCAAATTTTGTCTGTACGTGGGACAATTTTTTTTGTGATACACAACAGATAATCCGAGGACCACATGACTGCGCTTACCCGTGCCGACATATCAAATGCTATACATCTAGAACTTGGACTTTCTCGTGATGAATGTGCCCAGTTTGTCGATTTGATCATTGATGAAATTTTGAACGCCATGGAAAATGGCGAGACAGTAAAAATAGCAAAATTTGGAAGTTTCTATTTGCGTGATAAGAATGAGCGCATTGGACGAAACCCTAAGACAGGCGATGAGGTTCCCATTACGCCAAGGAG
>CAJXZI010000303.1 GCA_913063005.1 uncultured Halieaceae bacterium
GTGGCGACTACGACAATGCGCAAACGGCAGCGGATCGCGCTATAAAGCTCGATCCAAGGAACGCACGTGCCTACCTTGTGAAAGGCGATGCCTTTTATGCCCAAAGTAATATGAAGGCGGCAGCCGCGTTTTACCGCCAAGCGCTTATGATTACGCCGCTGCATCCGGATATGGTGCAGGAGATCCGTGTCGAGTTTCTGCGGGCTCAAACACGCGTCCAAGAGCTGCAGCAGGCGTTTGCCGACCATATGACTCGAGAGGTTCAGCCATTGCTAGATGAGGCGGAAAGCACGCCGCGCATGCAGGCAGCTGTTGACCTACTACTCGGAAAACGGAAACAGTATTACCCAGAGCCCCGCCACATTATGTACCCAGGCTTACCCATTCATGAGTTCCATCCGAGAGAAGCTTTTCCGTGGCTAGAGGCTCTCGAAGCAAATACTGAGTCGATCCTTGAAGAGCTTAATGGCTTAATCGCGAACGGTAGTGCGTTTAATGCCTACCTTGAGAGCAATACGGAGCGACCTGCATTCGACACTCACGGCATGGCCGATAATGATGACTGGGGCGCGCTTTACCTTTGGCGTAATGGTGAGCCCGTGCCCGAGAATCAAGCACTGTGTCCTGTAACGACCGAAGCTATGAATGCGCTGCCCTTGGTTTTTTCTGGACAGCGATGCCCGAACATCTTGTTTTCTCGACTCCGTCCTGGCGCCAAAATCCCACCACATAACGGCATGATTAATACTCGGTTGATAGGCCATTTGCCACTCATCATCCCTGAAGATTGCGGATTTAGAGTTGGAAATACGACAAGGACATGGAAGCTAGGGGAAGCGTTCTTGTTCGATGACACGATTGAGCATGAAGCGTGGAACAACTCCAACGAAGATCGTTTTGTTCTTATCTTCGAGGTGTGGCGCCCTGAACTCACAGAGCCGGAACGACATCTCGCAACACGCATGCTGACTGCCGTCGATAGTTATTAAGCACTATCAGAGCGTTCTGACTAATACCGTGAGTTTTCGAAGGCTGGCGCCCGTTATCCAACGAACAAGAGCGACCTAAAAGCCGTCATGACAGGTGAGAGCGCTTATCACTATGACGGACTGTTGCGTGATCAGACGAAACAACGGGTTAGCGATCTCGCACGGGTCAGTTTACCGCTTGGCGATTTACGCGCCGCTGCAGTAGCCATTGTGATTATCTCTGATAATAGTCACGCGTCGGTCCTGCTTACCCGCCGTGCAAGCTCGCTTCGTGCCCACAGTGGACAATGGGCGCTTCCCGGCGGTCGCATGGACCTCGGTGAAGTCGCAGACGAAGCGGCGCTCCGAGAGCTCAGGGAAGAAGTAAACCTCAAACTCACTCCCTCTTCGGTGCTGGGTTTGCTCGACGATTATGTGACGCGTTCTGGTTACCGAATCACACCGGTAGTGGTTTGGGCAGATAGTGACATGCATGGAGTCACACCCAATCCAGATGAGGTTGCCTCAATCCACACCGTCACGTTTTCTGACCTTGCTAAAGACGGGGTTGCTCACGTTCACCCCAATGACGATGAGGGCACCGAGGTTCTGTCGCTCACCTTGGCATTAGATCAAATCTTTGCGCCAACCGCCGCGGTGCTCTACCAATTTCGTGAAGTCGTGCTGATGGGCAGAAATACACGTGTTTCACACTACGACCAACCACCCTTTGCCTGGAAATGAGCGCAGACATGGCCCGTAATTGTCGTAAGAGGTGTTTACCGAGCTGACGATGATCTGTCGGAGATTGACGTTGCTATTGGCAATGAATATTTTAGGACCTCAAATAACGAAAACACGATAATGCAAGGGACACCCACTCATGATTGCACTCCAGTCACTGATAGAACGCGCCGCTCGCCTCAACGGCGAGAGTGTCGCAACCAGTTATAAGGGAACGGAGAAAAGCTGGAACGAAACGCAAAGCCGCGTAGGCTCGCTCGCCGCTGGCTTAAAGAGCCTGGGGTTGTCAGAAGGTGATCGCGTAGGGATTCTGAGCCTCAATTGCGCGAACTATTACGAAGCCTTGTTTGCCGTACCGTGGGCGGGATTTTGTGTCGTACCCCTAAACACGCGGTGGGCGGTGCGTGAAAATGAGTATGCGATATCGGATTCAGGAACACGTGTCGTTTTATTTGATGATGCCTTCACCGCACAAGTCGATGAGCTGCGGGGACAAGTAGCGGGGCTGGAGCATTGCATATTCATCGGTGAAGGTAGTTGTCCCGACTGGGCCCACAACCTTGAAATACTTATTAATAATAGCTCCGAGTCAGCACCGTCGCTTCGTGGCGGTGACAACATGGCGGGCATCTTCTATACCGGCGGTACCACTGGCTTTCCGAAGGGTGTTATGCAGTCGCATGGGGCGATATGGGCCAGCGGTATGGGCTCGCTACCCATGTTCGGTATGGGTCGCTTATCGCGCTATCTTCATGTCGCACCGATGTTCCATATGGCGGACTACGCGGGCGGCATGGCTGCGACCTTGTCTGCCGCTAGCAACGTTATTATGCAGAGCTTCGACCCCACGGGTGTCTACGAAATCATTGCGACTGAGAGAGTCACCCATGCCTTGCTGGTGCCAGCAATGATCAAGATGCTGTTAGATCACCCCAACGCAGCAACCGCTGATATGTCCAGTATGGAAAAGATCCTATACGGAGCCTCACCGATGCCAGCTGCAACACTCGAGCGTTGCATGGAACTATGGCCCCACATCGGTCTTGTCCAAGCTTACGGCCAAACCGAGCTGGCACCTGTCGCCACCATGCTCTCACCAGAGGACCATCGCGCTGGCGGTCAGATACTAAAGTCAGCCGGCCGGCCCACGCCGATCAACGATGTCCGCGTGGTGAGTGACGATGGCCATGATTGCCCAGTGGGTGAGTCTGGCGAAGTGGTTGTCCGCGGTCCCCACACTATGATGGGTTATT
>CAJXZI010000304.1 GCA_913063005.1 uncultured Halieaceae bacterium
TACCGTCGACACTATAAAGTCTGGCAAAAGCCTCTAATAACAATGACAGATACGACAACGTCAAACTGGCAAAACTGGTCTAAATCACTGCCTCCGTCTAAGGCGCAGTTACACACGCCAGAGAATTTAGAAGCACTGATCGCTTTAGTGCAATCTCACTCAAGCGGTATTCGTCCAGTAGGCTCAGGTCACAGTTGGATGCCTTTAGTTCCAAGCAAGACGGCTATCATCAAACTCGACCACTTTGGTGGTGTCGGTGAGATTGACGCGGAAAGCGAGCAGGCCTGGCTAGGTGCTGGCGGCCGTCTCCACGACCTGTCGCCAGAGCTCGCAGCGAGAGGCTATGCGTTCAGAAATCTCGGCGATATCGACGTACAAACCTTAGCCGGCGCCACAAGTACGGGAACCCACGGTACGGGCGAAACTCTTCAAGCACTCGCAGCGGAAATTCAGGGCTTGCGTCTGGTAACGGGAGCCGGCGAACACATCGAGATTAGTGCTGACCAAAATGCAGCTTGGCTAGACGGTGGCCGCGTCGCCCTAGGTGCGCTGGGCATTCTCACCGAGATCAAAATGCAGCTTGTTGAGCGCTTTAAATTACACCGCCAGGTATGGCCGGAGTCGCATAAACATACGTTGGAAAACGCAGAACGCTACTGGCGAGAAAACCGAAATTTTGAGTTCTTTTACATACCCTTCTCCGACACCAATTTGCTGATCACCCATAACGTCACAGAAGAACCCAATACACCTCGCGACGGCGACAACAGCACATCAGCGGTGATGCAATTGAAGTCACTGAGGGATGCACTTAAATGGTGTTCACCGCTACGGCGCTGGCTACTCAAACGCGCCATCTCGAAAGAGCCGACCGAAAATGTCATCGGTGAAAGCTGGGACATGCTTGCTAGCGAGCGCAATGTGCTGTTTAACGAAATGGAATATCACTTACCCGTAGACACGGCTTTGGAAGCGCTCGAAGAAGTTCGCCATTACATCGAGAAAAAACGCCCCGATGTTTTCTTCCCATTCGAAGCAAGAAAGACCGCCGGCGATACCGCCTGGCTATCTCCATTTAACGGCGGAGGTCGCATCTCCATTGCTGTGCATTGCTACCACAAAGATGCTTTTGATTTTCTCTTCACTGACGTCGAACCTATTTTTCAAAAATATGGTGGGCGACCACATTGGGGCAAGCTCAACAGCATGACTGCAAGACAAGCGAGGGAGTGGTATCCAGATTTCGAGAAGTTCGCAGAGCTCAGACGGGAGCTCTACCCTGACGGTCGATTTCTGAATGGCTACCTATCGGATCTTTTCAAACAGGACCTCTAATTGGACCCGTAAAAAGACCCGAAAAAAGACCCGAAAAAAGATCCGAAAAAAGACCCGTCATAGGACCGCGATTAATCGACAGACGTTTTACAGGACCGCGATTACATATGAGCAATAACCCACTCGCTGCGAGCTATTTTCAGCAATTACAAAAAGCGCTAGCCCACGCCGAACTAGCGGAGCCCGTCCTGGTCATTGATCGAGATCGGCTCGATGCCAACATCGACAGGCTGAAGACTCACCTGCCTCAGGATATGGCCTATCGCATCGTCGCTAAATCGCTACCCTCTGCACCGCTAATAGCGTACGTCGCAAGCCGTGCTGGGACTGACCGGCTAATGAGCTTTAACACCAATATGGTCGAGCAGCTGATAGCGCTGATGCCCGAGGCCGATCAGTTGTTGGGAAAGCCGATCCCGATTGCCGCGGTGAGAAGTATTTTTGAGCGTGCGGACACTGCCGTCGCGAGTGCGCTGCAGCAACAAGTTCAGTGGCTAATCGATACACCCGAACGACTTGGACAATACGAAGCGTTTGCTGCGAGCTCTGGCTTAAACCTCCGCATTAACCTTGAGATCGATGTTGGCCTACATCGCGGCGGTATGGAGCCCGGTGACGCATTGTTATCAGCGCTCCAGCTAATTCAGCAAAGCGAACAGCTAGAGCTTTCAGGACTGATGGGCTACGAGCCTCACCTCACCAAGCTGCCTAATCTAGCGGGTTGGCCAAAGCGCGCGAAGAAAGGTGCCGCTGATCGCTTCCGCGAGGCGCTCGCACAGGTCTCTTCCGTATTCGGGGAGGACCACTGTCATTCGATGATCAGGAATATGGCAGGGAGCCCTACTTTTGGGCTATACACCGATACCGATCTTGCCAACGAGATCGCTGCAGGCTCGGCACTGGTGAAGCCAAGCGATTTCGACCTCCCCATTCTCAAAGACTTTTTACCCGCAAGCTTTATTGCGACACCGGCAATCAAAGTGAGTAATGGGGTTCGACTTCCGGGTCTTGAATACGCGAATCGCGCTTTGGGAAAGCCAACATCGGGTAAGACTGTGTTTCTGCACGGTGGGTACTGGAAGGCAGACCCTGTCTACCCAGGCGGGCTGAAGTACAGCAATCTTTTTGGTCGTTCAAGCAACCAAGAAATGTTGGTGGCGCCCAAGAATTCGTCGCTAAAAGTCGACGATTTTGTATTCTTACGGCCCACGCAGAGTGAAGCGGTTTTCCTGCAGTTCCCGAAGATAGCGGTCTTCTCAGCTGGGGAAATTATCGACTATTGGCAACCACTACCCGTCACTGCCTGATATCCCCCACCTACGCTTTACTCACACGCTCGGCAGTAAACTCACGTTGCACCTAAGTTGCAGTAGCCTTAGTTACCGCTGAATATGTCCGCTAATAGACGCATGCAAGCTGTTACATCGCATAAAAAACACTGGCACCCGGCCCCAGAGGTAAGTCCAGTACCACCCAAGCGATCGTCATTGCCAGCCCCGACAAGAGCAAACCTATCGAGAAGGGCAACATGGTCGCTGCCAAGCTCCCAAGTCCAAAGTTACTCTGCCAACGCTGGCAGAAAATCAGGATCAATGGGAAGTAGACCAT
>CAJXZI010000305.1 GCA_913063005.1 uncultured Halieaceae bacterium
AATTTTCTGATTAGGAAACACTCATGCGGTTAGCGTCCTCCGTTATTGAGGTTATCGGCGACACGCCACTCGTCAGTCTCGACCGCCTCACCGAGGCCTATGGAGTCGAGGGCAGCGTTGTAGCCAAGCTTGATTATCTTAACCCTGGCTTGTCAAAGAAAGATCGTGCAGCGCGTGGTGTGATCGAGGTTGCCGAGGTAAACGGCGAGCTTAAGCCTGGTCAAACCGTTGTTGAACTTACCTCCGGTAATATGGGCACAGGCCTTGCAATTGTTTGCAGTATCAAGGGTTACCCATTTGTTGCAGTCATGTCGCGAGGCAACTCAGAAGAACGCGCACGCATGATGCGGGCACTTGGTGCTGAGGTTGTGCTGGTTGATCAGGTGCCCGGCTCTGAGCCCGGTCACGTGTCGGGGGAAGATTTGGCTTTGGTAGAAGAAGCCGCTGAGGAAATTACGCGCCAGCGATCTGCGTTCAGAGCAGATCAATTCGAGAGAGACGGCAATTGGCAGGCGCACTATGCAACCACTGGGCCCGAGATATGGGAGGGTACTGATGGTCGGTTAGATGGCTTCGTTGATTTTCTGGGGTCGGGTGGCACGTTCTTCGGTGTCTCGCGCGCGTTAAAAGAGCGTAACCAAGACATTCAGTGTTTCATTGTCGAGCCGGAGGGCTCAGCAGTGTTGGCAGGAGAGACGATTCAAAAACCGAATCATCCAATCCAAGGTGGCGGCTATTCGAAGCGCGATCTCGCGTTTTTCGACGCCTCAGTTGTTGATGGTTACCTACAAATATCAGGTGAGCACGCTGCGCAAGTGACAAGAGATTTGGCGCGTTTAGAAGGGATTTTTGCCGGCTTTTCCGCGGGTGCGAATGTTGCGGCAGCGCTTAAATTACTTGAGGGGCCAATGGGGGGCGGCACAATCGCCGTGATTATTTGTGACTCGGGATTGAAATACTTATCGACAGATTTGTGGGGATGAGCCGCTTTGCCTTAAGTTGAAATCCGTATCGATTTCGGGTGCTTTTTGCCTGTGGCAGTAGCGCTTTGAATAAGTTCGTAATTCTCCTGATTTTCCTCAATCCACACTTGTTAATTTCTGCCTAAATTTAGGCTCTCGAATAAGCATAAACCGTGGTGTTCACAGGGGGCTATGTGTCAAAATCGCGCGCGAGGTTGGAGGTCTCTTAGGACTTGTGATTCAGCCTGAGTTGTGGCGATAAGAACAAAAATTTGTAACTTTCGCTGTGAAGTTAAAGCGCCTTTTTTGGCTACTTTTTGCACGCAAAACACACTCAATTAAGGCGGCTTAAGACTGCGAAATAGTAAGAGGGAGCTTGTCGCATGCAACACTATTCTGGTTTTGGGCTGATCAAACATAGTCTTAGCCACCATGAGAATTGGCAACGCGCATGGCGCAATCCAACGCCTAAGAAAAAGTATGACGTCATCGTCATCGGAGGCGGTGGCCATGGTTTGGCGACCGCGTACTATCTTGCAAAAGAGTTTGGCGTTACTGAAGTTGCGGTAATCGAAAAAGGGTACATTGGTGGCGGTAACACAGGCCGCAATACGACGATCGTGCGTTCGAATTATTTATGGGACGAGGCAGCTCACCTTTACGAACACGCTATGTGTCTGTGGGAAGGCTTATCGCAAGACCTTAACTACAACGTGATGTTCTCGCAGCGTGGTGTACTAAACCTAGGCCACACGCTTCAGGATATGCGTGACATCCATCGACGTGTTAACGCTAATCGCCTGAATGGTATTGATAGTGAGGCGCTGGATACTAAACAGGTGCAAGAGATCGTTCCGTACATGGATTGCTCTGCGAATACCCGTTATCCGGTATTGGGCGCCTCTTGGCAGCCACGTGCGGGTGTTGCCCGTCATGACGCGGTTGCTTGGGGCTATGCGCGGGGAGCGGATGCTCACGGCGTGGACATTTTTCAGCAGACTGAAGTGACTGATCTGATTATCGAAGATGGTGCTTGTGTTGGCGTTAAGACCAACCGATACGGGGACATTCGTGCTGACCGTGTGGGTTCTGTTACTGCCGGTAACTCAAGTGTTATCGCTGCAATGGGTGGTTTTGAGCTGCCACTGGAATCGCACCCCTTGCAGGCGCTTGTTTCTGAGCCGATTAAACCGATCCTCGATACCGTTGTTATGTCTAATCACGTACACGGATATATAAGCCAATCAGATAAAGGTGACTTGGTTATTGGCGCGGGTATCGATGGTTACAACGGTTACGGTCAACGTGGCTCTTTCCCAACGATTGAGCACACACTACAAGCGATTCTCGAGCTTTTCCCCATCTTCAGTCGTGTGCGCATGAACCGTCAGTGGGGGGGCATTGTCGATACCTGTCCTGATGCTTGCCCAATCATAAGTGAAACGCCTATTCAGAACCTTTACTTTAATTGTGGTTGGGGTACCGGTGGCTTTAAAGCGACCCCGGGTTCTGGTCATGTGTTTGCAGCGTCACTCGCCAAAGGTGAGATGCACCCATTGGCCAAGCCGTTCTCGATGTTTCGATTCCACACTGGCGCACTTGTCGATGAGCATGGTGCAGCTGGTGTAGCTCACTAGGGGTTGATGCAATGTTTCATATTTATTGTCCACACTGCTGTGAGCACCGAGAAGAAGAAGAGTTTCACGTTAAAGGCCAGGCCCACATAGCACGACCACTGGATCCTGAAGCACTTTCAGACGAGGAGTGGGGGAATTACCTCTACTTCCGCAAAAACCCTCGAGGTCTTCATCACGAGCTTTGGGTTCACAACGCAGGTTGCCGCAAGTTCTTCAACGTAACGCGCGATACCGTTACCTATGAGATCAAAGAGGTTTACAAGGTTGGCGAGCAGCCATCAGTGGTAAGTCCGGCAGACAAGGTTTAGGGGGGTAGCGAGCAATGTCACAGAAA
>CAJXZI010000306.1 GCA_913063005.1 uncultured Halieaceae bacterium
GCGTCCCATTGCGGTTGCCTATGACGACACGGTCCCCATGCCTATTCGTCGAGCGTTGATGAACGCCTACGACAACCTTAGCGATGTTAACGGTGCCCTGAATGCGGTGTTACAAGGTCGCCCCGGACGAGCCATGAAGAATACAGGACGCGTGGTGGTCAACACGACGCTGGGTCTGTTAGGTACCTTCGATGTGGCTTCAGATATGGGTATCGAACGCTATAAAACTGACTTTGGGCACACGCTTGCGCGCTGGGGAGTACCTGAAGGCCCCTACGTCATGATGCCGTTTCTCGGGCCTTACACTATCCGCTCTGGCATTGGCGACATTACTGACAGCTTTATGTCAGCCAACGATTATTTGGTCGATGATGATCTCATTACTTGGGGTTCGCGGGGCTGGCGAGCACTCGAATATCGGGCTGATCTACTCGATGCTGAGGAGCTGATTACTGGTGATCGCTACGTCTTCATTCGCGATGCTTACTTACAGAACAGGGAGGCTCTGGTGAATGACGGTGTTGTCGTCGACACCTTCTCGGACTTTGAAGACGAGGAGTGGGACGAGGAGTTCTAGACTCGGCGGCGCGCTATCAGTGCTTCCGTCTGTGAAATCGCCTGTTCAAAAAGCTCAATGCCGGCGCCTTCGGCGTGCATGCCCTCGCTCAAAATGCGTCTGAATTGTTTGCCGCCCGGTTGTCTCTGATACAGCCCCAGCACGTGTCGAAGCACATGATTGAGCCTACCACCCTCAGAAAGGACTTTTTCGAGGTAGGGAATTAATGCTTCAGCTGTTGTCTGCCGAGAGGCCATCGATGGGTGGTGGGCCAAGGCGCTCGGTTTGCCACTCGCAGCGTCGTCCTCAAACAACTGTCTGTCGACTTCGCTGAGCAACCAAGGGTTCTGATAGGGTTCACGCCCTAGCATGACGCCATCCACATGGGCTAAATGTGTTTGGCATTCATCTAGGGTGGTAATCCCTCCGTTAAGGACAATTGTGAGGTCGGGGAAATCACGTTTTAGTTGATACACCCACTCGTATCTTAATGGAGGAACTTCACGGTTCTCCTTAGGAGAGAGGCCTTTAAGCCATGCGTTTCGCGCGTGTGCAATGAAGACCTGGCTACCTCCCTCTGCGACTGTGCCAACGAAATCACGAACAATGTCGTAACTGTTGTCATCATCGATGCCGAGTCGATGCTTTACCGTAACGGGGATGTCGACGACTTCTTGCATAGCGCTGACGCAGTCACGGACCAACTCAGCCTCGCGCATCAGGCAAGCACCAAATGCACCATTTTGAACGCGATCCGAGGGGCAGCCGCAGTTCAAGTTAATCTCATCGTAGCCGTAATCCGCTCCCATCTTGGCCGAAACAGCGAGATCTTCGGGCGAGCTGCCTCCCAACTGAAGCGCAACGGGGTGTTCCTCTTCGTTGAACCGAAGATGTCGGTGCGAATCACCGTGGATAAGCGCACCTGTCGTTACCATCTCGGTGTAGACACGTGTATGGCGACTCATTAATCGCCAAAAATAGCGGCAATGTCGATCCGTCCAGTCCATACAAGGCGCAGTGTTGAATCGCCATGGAGAGGCAGTCTTTGGCGGGGTGTTGTCACTCATCGCCGCATTGTCTCACACGGTGTCTCACAGGGGCTTGGCAGAGCCTCAAGTACGGGGACTATTACCGGAAGAAAAAAGCGGCCGTTTTCATAACGCTGTCACGAAGTTGGGTGACATTACGGTCGTCAGCAGCGTGGCCCGCTGGAAATTAGAGTGTTAGGTGCTACTCATGAGTTTCTGATTGTTGACAGGCAATCGTATCGATAAGCGAATCGAGTCGAGTCAACATGTGGTGTCATAAGCGTCCAAATGGGTAAAGTTGTGGCCCAAGCAAAATCCCAGTTGGACTCTGCCGAGATTAAATCACCTAGGATATCGTTGCCTTGGTTCAAAGTGAGTGTAGGTCTGCAATGACCGAGCGTAGGGGCAAGCTAGGTCTGCATCGATACGTGTTTTGCATAGCAGGCGCCAAGTTTGAGCGACGCCTGTTTGATTGGAGACCTGGTTTGATTGGAGGCCTGGTTTGATTGGAGAGAGGGAAGCTAAGTTATGAACATCAACCGTCGACGTGTTTTGCAAGGAATGACCATTGGTGCCAGCGTATCCGCGGTCAGTGCTGGTCGTATCAGTCTAGCCTCTACGCAGTCACATGGGTTCACCCACGGTATCGCCTCAGGAGATCCACTGTCAGATCGCGTTATCCTGTGGACGCGTTACCTGCCCAAAGATGCTGCTGACGCAGTGGATCAAATTGTGTGGCAGGTTTCAGCGGATAAATCCTTCAAACAGATAAAAGCGAGTGGCACTACGGCCACCCATGCGGACCGCGACTACACCGTGAAAGTGGATGTTACTGGTTTGGATGCAGGCGAGCGCTACTTCTACCGGTTTATCGTAAACGGTGCTTATTCGCCTGTGGGCAGCACCAAGACCTTGCCCACAGGGGATGTATCGCGTTATCGCATGGCTGTGGCCTCTTGCTCCAATTACCCGCAGGGCTATTTCCACGCCTACGACGATATTGCAAAGAGCGACGTGGACGTTGTTCTTCACTTAGGTGACTACATTTATGAGTACGCGCGTGGCGTCTATGTCAATCCGATTGCCGAGGAGACGCTGGGGCGTGCTGTTGAGCCCGTGAACGAGATTATTACCACGGATGACTATCGAGCTCGCTACGCTACGTATCGCGCTGATAAAGACCTGCAGGCAGCACACGCGGCGCATCCCTGGATCTGTGTCTGGGACGACCACGAGTTGATGAACAACACCTGGAAGTCAGGTGCAGAGAATCACAACGAGGGGGAGGGCGATTTCGACGAGCGAATAGCGATGGCACGGAAGGTGTATCACGAGTGGATGCC
>CAJXZI010000307.1 GCA_913063005.1 uncultured Halieaceae bacterium
TTGCGCTTCACGCGCTCAGCGATGCCATCCTTGGCGCCTTAGGTTTGGGGGATATCGGTCACCATTTTCCAGACGATGATCCGGCCTTGAAGGGCGTGGATAGTCGTGTGTTACTAAGGAAGGTGGTTGGGCACATGCAAACCAGTGGTTTTGAGGTCGGCAATGTCGACATCACGATCATTGCGCAGCGGCCAAAGCTCGCCACTCATATTGACGCTATGCGCAATAACATCGCTTCAGATCTTAAGACAGATCCCTCAAATTGTAACGTCAAGGCGACAACGACCGAGAAGCTCGGCTTTGCAGGTCGAGAGGAGGGTATTGCCGTCCACGCCGTCGCGCTTCTGACGGAGATGACACAAGCGTGACAGATCTTCGCGGCATTGGCATGACCTCTCAGCGAACGAGGATGCGTTTGCTCGATCGTCTACAGGCGCAGGGTATTTCGAATCAATTGGTGCTTGATGCGATAGGAGAGGTGCCTCGTCATCTCTTTGTTGATGAAGCGCTTGCTCATCGCGCTTACGAAGATACAGCGCTACCTATTGGCTTTAATCAGACGTTGAGCCAGCCGTATATCGTAGCGAGAATGACTGAACTTGCGCTGCAAAACGGGAGGCCGGGTAGAGTGCTCGAACTTGGCACGGGATCGGGCTACCAAAGCGCTGTTCTGTCACGGGTTGCGACGGAGGTTTACTCCATCGAGCGAATCAAACCGCTGCTCGATAAAGCCCGCCAGCGACTTAGAACCTTGAAGGCAAGAAATGTGCGCTGCAAGCATGGTGACGGGTTTGAGGGCTGGTCAGAGTTCGGGCCTTTCGATGTCATTCTCGGTGCTGCCGCCCCCGAGACCGTTCCAGAGAATCTCCTCAGTCAACTAGCTCCCGGAGGCGTGCTTCTTCTGCCGGTCGGTGGAAGCTCGCAAAAACTGATACAAGTCACCCTGACTGCTGAGGGATATGATCAAACCATCGTTGAGGACGTGTTTTTCGTTCCGATGCTCGAGGGGGTGCAGCGATGAATCAATCCAAATTGGGTATCTTTCTTAGAGGCGTTGCTATGGGGGCAGCTGATCTCGTTCCTGGTGTCTCGGGCGGCACCATTGCCTTGATTACGGGTATCTACACGCGCCTTATTGCAGCGATCGCAAGTGTGGGGCCCAGCACGCTGTCGCTGCTACTGCGTGGCAGGGTAAGCGACGCTTGGAAGGCCATAGACGGCCCGTTTTTGCTCGTCCTAGGTGCTGGCATCGCAACGGCAGTGATTGGCTTGGCCAGCTTACTTGACTGGCTACTGCAACATTTTCCTTTACCGCTGTGGGCCGCGTTTTCGGGCCTCGTTCTGGCAAGCGCATTGTCATTAGTTAAGCAAAACTATCGATTGTGGTCATCGAAAGAATGGCCGCTTTTTATTATTGGCATTGGCGTCGCTGTCTTTGTGGGGCTGACACAGGCCGTTCAGTTGCCCATCACACCCTGGGGTGTATTTTTGGCGGGTAGCGTTGCGATTTGTGCAATGATACTACCCGGTATATCGGGCAGCTTTCTGTTGTTGTTGATGGGCATGTACCAAGTGGTCATTAGCGCGGTGGTTAATTTGGAGCTCGTGACACTCGGGTTGTTTGCGCTGGGTTGCGGAATGGGGCTCCTGCTCTTTTCACGTTTGCTTCAACGCCTTTTGCTCGTTGCCGAGCAACGGGTGATGGCGATGCTCCTTGGGTTCTTGCTGGGTTCCTTGATCATTCTTTGGCCCTGGCAAGTCACAGTGAGTAGTGTGCTCGATCGTCACGGAGAGATGCGGGCTGTCCAAACGTTACCTGTTACTCCGGGGCACTATGCAGAACAGGTTGGAGACCCAATGCTGCTACTAAGTCTTGTGGGCTTCATCACCGGCTTTGTCGCAGTGCAACTACTTATGTTTCTCTCACGTGAGCAGGACGACTCCTAGGAGGCAATAGCGAAGTGTTTTATCTAAAGCACATGTCTATTGCGTTAATTCTGCTCTCGATAGTTGCCTGTTCTGGGACCGCGCCACGGGACTTGAAACCGTGGGAGAAGCCCTCAAGCACCTCGACTAGCCGCGACTCTTCAAACAGCCCCGCTGCGTCGAGACCAAATTACGGGCCTAAGCTCGCTGAAGGTAAACCCTACACGGTTAAGCGAGGTGATACGCTCTATGCTATCGCCTTCCGGCTCGGCATAGATTTTCGCGAGTTAGCGACACGAAACGCTATTAAACCGCCCTATAGGATCAACGTCGGCCAAGTGCTGCAAACGGCGAAACCTGCGGCGGTCGTCTCGACTGAGAGCGCAAAAACTTCGGGTTCGGGGAAATCGACTAACACGGGTACCAGATCGCCTAAAACTAAAGTTGCGGCGTCGGAGTCAAAGACGACCGTTCAGACGCAGGTCCAATCTCCAAACCGGCAAACGAAAGTCTCGAGGAAGGCTCAACCATCAAAGCAAGCGGCGCCCTCCAAGCCCGCTGAAACCAACCGTCCTGTGTCTAGGTGGCGGTGGCCATCTAACGGTAAGGTTGTGAGAACCTTCGCTTCTAACGTGCATAAAGGGATCGATATTGCCGGTAGTCGGGGCGACCCCGTGACTGCCACTGCCGCCGGCAAGGTTGTTTATGCGGGCGCAGGCGTCACGGGCTATGGCTCGCTTATTATCGTGAAGCACAACGATACTTATCTCAGTGCCTACGGACACAACGAGCAGTTGCTCGTCTCCGAGGGCAGTGTTGTGAAAGTAGGGCAGCAAATCGCGACGATGGGTAGCAGTGGCACTAACTCCGTGAAACTACATTTCGAGCTGCGCCGACAGGGGAAGCCTGTTGATCCATTAACCCTTTTACCCAAGCGTTGACGCTACAATACCCACTTGCTAA
>CAJXZI010000308.1 GCA_913063005.1 uncultured Halieaceae bacterium
CTAGCATCTGTGGGCTCTATATAAAAAATGTAGGGATAGTGTAGGACAAATGGCCTAAAACCATCCCAATAAAAATGTGTAGCTTCCTTGAACTGGAAAACTCAATAGGTTAAGTAATTATTGAAATACGAGCTTTAGACAAAAAAATAATATTTTATATAATAGGATAAAGCCTGATACACGCTTCATGTGCTCGCCATACTCGGGTCGGCGCGAGAGGCTTCGCTTGTCGATCATTGGGATGCTAGCGGCTAAGAACATAACCAGCATGGCGATCGAGCCAGGCACGGTCCACCACCAGCTTGTGGGTACTGCTGCGACCCCAAAGAGTGCTAAGCCTGCCCAAAATAGCCATTCACCAAAGTAGTTAGGGTGGCGTGAGTAGGCCCATAGGCCGGTTTTCATGATCTCACCTTCTCTTCGGTGATTCAGGAACCGGTGTAGCTGAATATCTGCCACCAGCTCGATCAAAATGGCAGCTGCGGTTGTTGCTGCTGCAACATAGTCGAGCCAATTAAGCGGCTGAGCATCCATTGCAACCGCCGCGTAGATCGGTAAGCACGAGACAAAAACAATGACGGTAGGGAAGAGGTGAATGGCGGAGAAATCAGCCAATGCATCCAGCTTACCCGCGCCCTCTTTTATCGGGCCATAGCGCCAATCTTCATGCTCAAGTCCGGGCCAGAAGGTTGCCCAGTTCAAGGTGAGGCGAACCCCCCACAGCCAAACGAGCGCGACCACTAGCCAAGCCCGGGTTGCGTCAACACCTGCGCTGGTTGCCTCCACTGCCCAGTAAAGGGCAATGAGGGGTGGGATCACGCTCCAATAGGCGTCATAAAAGCTCGAGTTTTTATAAAGACGACTGAATACAAAGATCGCGATGGTCGCGGCGATATCTGCCCAGAACATATCCCAGATAGGGCTTTGACCCAGGGCTTCCAAAGTTGCCCAAGCAACACCGATAGTGATGACGTAGGCGAATGTGATATGAGCTAAGCCGCGTAACTTCATGGTGATGACCTTTTTATTGTTTATTCGTTTTGCGTTGTAGCTGAATGTCCCTGCACTCAGATCTCGACAAGTTGCTCGCTTAACAGCCCAGTGTTTGATCAAACGTTTATGAGCCCAATACACCGCAAGTGAATGCCAAGTGCAAAGCAGTTGACATGCGCTTTATTGCTCAGTGAATAGTCCCAACGCAATTAATAATTTCCGAAACGGAGAGTATCACGAGCGGTATTTTGTAGTTACATGACCCTGATTATGCACGTAGTCGGCAGGAGTTATGTCATTCGGTGGTCTAGAGAACTCGTCGGGATAGCGCTTTCTAGTTGACCATACTTGCCATGAACCGTGGACACGGTAAGCTCAAGTTTCTCTAGCTCGCAAATGGCTCATTTAGGTAGCCACATAAGGTGTTTGCTATGACAGCACATCAATCACCAAAAGCCGGCCGAGCGCCGCTCGCTGAGTTCCCCATTAGTGATAAGTGCTTGGGCGCAACGCCGCAGTTTGAGGATGCGCCCGCATGGATTTACAACCACGACAATCCCTATCTTCACGGTGTGTATGCGCCGACGACGCGTGAGCTCGATCAAGACAAGCTCGAGATTATTGGTGAGCTGCCGGCCGATCTGCGCGGCACTTATTACCGCAACGGTGCCAACCCTGTGTTTGAGCCTAAGAATCGCTATCACCCCTTCGACGGCGACGGTATGGTGCATGCGCTCCATCTCAGCGACGACGGTGCACGGTACGTAAACCGTTGGATAGAAACGCCTGCGTTTAGAGACGAGGGGGCGGCTGGTGAGTCGGTCTCTCCCGGCGTTATGGGACCCTTTGACTACAGCGTCTCTGAATTTGGCATCAAAGACACCTCGAACACCGATATCTTTTGGTTGAACGGTAACCTTGTGAGCCTTTGGTACAACGCGGGTAATCCCATTGCGCTTGATCCAACGACGCTTGAAACGCGCGGAGCCTTCCATTTGGACGGACGCAAAAAACCCAAGATGTCCGCGCACTCAAAAGTAGACTGGCGCACGGGCGAACTCTTGTACTTTGATTACAACGATACCCCGCCTTACATGACCTACGGTGTCGCAAACGCCAAGGGTGAAGTGGTGCACGAAGTGCCGATTGATCTGCCGGGCGCGCGTTTGCCGCACGATATTGGCTTTACGCAGAACTACACCGTGCTGCACGACCTGCCGTTTTTCCATGACCTCGATGTCTTAAAAAGCCACAAGCTGCGCGTTCTGACCTTCCATAGAGATATTCCGACGCGCTTTGGGTTGATTCCGCGCTTTGGCGACAGCAATACGATCCGGTGGTTTGACTGTGAGCCCTGCTACATCCTTCACGTGTCGAACTGTTGGGAAGAGGGTGATTGGGTTGTTATGGACGGCTGTCGATCAGTAAACCCAATGCCCAAGGCGTATGGCGACGAGGGTGAGCTTTCACACATGCTCGCCTACATGCGCCTTGAAGCGAATAACTACCGGTGGCGTTTTAACCTCGTCACGGGCGAGGTGCGCGAGGGGGACATCGACGATCTCAACACGGAATTTAATAAAACCAATCCGCTCTACGGCGGTAAGAAGAGTCGATACGCCTACCACCAATACATTCCCACGCATGACGAGGGCGGCTATACGCTTCGATTTACAGGTCTTGTGAAGTACGACAACGAGACCGGAAAAAGCTGGCGTTTTGACTACGGCCCCGGTGTTCTAGGGAGTGAGGCGGTCTATGCGCCAAGAGTGGGCGCCACGCGCCATGATGACGAGGACGACGGCTATGTCGTCAACTTCGTACACGACACCAAAGACTGGAGTTCGTGGTTCTGTGTCTACGATGCCAAAGACATCGAGCAAGGCCCAA
>CAJXZI010000309.1 GCA_913063005.1 uncultured Halieaceae bacterium
GGCCTCGGTGCCATGTGTTGCAAGACTGAACCACAAGGGTAGTCCGCGAGCACGACGCGAGAGGTGATGCGCGTAATCTGAGGAATTCCAAACGCCATCGTAAACAACTTCGAGGTAAGCGCCTTGCTGCTGGTGCGCTTCACGCGCAAGCCCGGGGTTTTGATAGATGAGGGCGCAACAATCGAAGGGTGCAAAGAGCCATTTATGGGGATCAACAATAAAGCTATCAGCCAGTTCGATGCCTGAGAACTGGTCGCGCACACTTGGTGCTGCAAGACCGGCGCCGCCATATGCGCCATCAACGTGCATCCAAACTTCATGCTGCTTGCTTACACCGCCGATGCCCGAAAGGTCATCGATGATTCCCAGGTTTGTGGTACCAGCTGTGCAGGCAACGGCAAAAAGTCGCTCCCGATCGATGGGGCTCAGAGCCTCAATTGCCTCTGATACGTCCTGGCCGGTCAATCGATCGCCCCCGACCTCGAGTAAATCGACGTCCATGACATAGGTTGCCTGTTTAATCGACGCGTGAGCACCTCTCGATGAGATCACCAGGCCCCGGAGCGCTGCACGACTGTCATTACCGCGTCGCCACTGATGTCGTGCCGCCACCAAGGCTGACAAATTACCCGCGGTTCCACCACTGACGAATGTTCCACCTGCGTTCGGACCAAAGCCTGCGAGATCGGCTATCCACCTGAGAGCCTGGTTTTCAGCATAGGTGGCACCTGCGCTCTCGAGCCAAGTTGTTCCGCAAATACTCGAGGCCCCTACAATCAGATCAAAAAGCGTTGAGGCCTCAGTGGGGGCGGTCGGCACAAAGGCGAGAAATTTGGGATGATCGGTCGAGATACAAGCAGGCGCTAACACGTCGGTAAAAAGTCTGAGCGCTTCAAGCCCGCCGAGACCCTTTTCGGTTATGGTTTGACCCGCCATGGCGGTCAGCTCTTCCGGTGTGCAAGGAGAGTCTAGCTCCGGCGGGTCCATGCGAACACGCTCAACGCTGTAGCGCACGATTGCCTGTTGGAGTACTTCCATATCCCTTGTAAGTTCGTGCATTGCTCGTCCCCCCAAAACGTTCTCGAGGTAAAGCGTATCAGCAGTCACAGTCACTGCTAACTACCCTTGTGGGTTTAATTTATCGATTCAGACGAGCTTTGTGCGGTGATGATGTGTGACAGCGATGCCAATTAGCGCGCCGAACGAGCAGATGAACATGATGAGGATCGGCTCCAGCATGCGACCACTGTAGGTCGCCCCAGCGATCGCGCCAACGGTTGCCGAGGCCACTGAGTGCACGCTTCCGTAAACGGCCGATGCAGCACCAGCTTTGTGCGGGTAGAGCGATACAGCCCCCATGGAGGCGTTTGGCGCTATCAATCCGACACCGAAGAAAAATAACGTTGAGATTAACGCTAGAAAGACTTTGGTGCCTTCAGGATTGATCATCGTTGCAAGCGCTGCAGTGGTTGAAAAAGCGCAAATGAATGCCCCTCGGCGCAAGGTTCGATCAGCCCCCCACTTCAAAACCAAGCGTGAGCTCGAGAGACTCCCCACAATAAAGCCGGCGGCCGTCATAGCGAAGACCACGCCGAAGAACTCGGTAGACACGTTAAAAACGTCGCGTAGAAAAAAGGCTACGGTTGAGATGTAGACGAATACCCCACAGAACGAAAAGGTCCCGCTCAGCTGATAGCCAATGAATAGAGGGTTTGAGAGGCATTCTTTAAACGAAGAAAACACATCGCTCAATTTCAGCCGTTGTTGCGGCGCGCCCTCTGCCTTCTTCACTGTCTCTTGAAAAGAAGCAAGACCGAGTAATACAGCAGTCGCGAAGATGGCTTGAGCGATGAAGGTGAATCGCCATCCCAATTCAACGGTTATCAGGGCGCCAAGAGTAGGGGCAAACAAGGGCACAGAAGCCATCGAAGCACTGGTCAAGGCCATGATTTGTGCCGCGCGGTCACCCTCGTAAATATCCCTGATCATTGCTCGCGCTATCACCGCACCACTCGCAGCGGCCGCACCCTGAAAAATCCGTCCAACCCACATTGACTCAATACTCCAGGCGAGCGAGTTCAGAAAGGAGAAGGCGATGAAAGCGAAGCAGCCAACGCGGACGACAGGGAGTCGGCCAAAGCTATCGGATAGCGGACCAAAAAATAGCTGGCCAATGGCGACACCGATCATGAAAATTGACAGTGTCAGCTGGCCTTCTGACACTGTGGCACCCAACTCGCCTGACATAGCAGTGATGGCTGGTAGATATAAATCAGTAGATACGGGTATGAGGGCTAGAAGCCCCGTAATGGTTGCGAACGTTAGAACTTCGCGACGAGTAAAACCGGATTTTTGTGCGCTCAATTTACCGTGGGCGTCTCAAGCGGGATGACTGGACACACCTCTGGGATAAAAAACTGGCCATTCTCCAAGTCCATCAAATCGAGACCGATCGCGCTGCCATTGGTGAGGACGGCAAGGCGGATCATGTAAGCCGTGCTTGCGTGCTTAACTTCAACCATTTGAAAGGTTGTGACGCCTGCGCCTGCTTCTTCAGCCATGCGAACCGCCGTGTGTTCCATGTAGACCTTTGCCTGACCGGGCTCCATCGGGGTCAATGATTGCTCAAGCACTTCATGCAAGTGCACTTCGATGGCTTTCTTATTCTCATCGGCTGTTAGTGCCGCTGATACGTAGCTTCGATTTGCGTTCATAAGTACCCACCCCCGGAGGCGACCGGAGTCTAACACTAACGAAAATAGATTGCGCTAGTGGATGTTAGCGAAAGCCGTGGTAGACTGCGCGCGCCGTTAATTGTGACAGCATTTCCGCCCGTAGCTCAGCTGGATAGAGCACCAGGCTTCGAACCTGGG
>CAJXZI010000310.1 GCA_913063005.1 uncultured Halieaceae bacterium
AAATGAAAAAACGTGGGGCGACGCGCGTCGATGCCTCGGAAAAGGCAGAGGCCGCGTGGATCAGAACCATTAAGCGCGTTGCACGACAAACCGAGGACTTTCAGAAGTCTTGTACCCCGGGCTATTACAACAACGAGGGGCACGTGGAGTTTGAGTCACAGAACACGTTTTATGGTGGCGGTCCCATCGAGTTCTTTAATTTGATGGAAAAGTGGCGTGAGGCGGGTGATCTCAAGGGGCTCGAAATTCAGTAACGTCTGATTTGGGTGTGTTGAGACCGACATTACTGGTGAAGGTGAGTGGTGTCTCGAGAGCTTAGTGAGGTGTGATATTCATTTCATGAAATTACGTCCTTTTTTCCTTAGTGTTTTTCTTGCCGGTGTGCTGGGGTGCGAGCCCAGCACCTTATCCGGTCCGCAAAAAGGCTCTCCTGCACATCTCGAAGCCATTCTCACTGCGATTGACGACCGAGCACTGGCATCGGGTAACCCCGATGGTGATTGGATTACCTACGGGCAAACTTACCGTGAGCAGCGGTACTCGCCTTTGGCAAAGATTAACCGCTCAAATTTGGATGAGCTTGGCTTGGCGTGGCACCTTGAGTTGGGAGATCGCAGAGGTATTCAGGCGACGCCACTCGCTATCGACGGGATTCTGTTTTTTACCGCAACCTGGTCTGTGGTTTATGCGGTTGATGCGCGGACAGGAAGCATCTTGTGGTCATTCGACCCGCAAGTAGATAGGAGCAAGGCAGCCGATTTTTGTTGCGGTGTTGTTAACCGAGGGCTAGCCGCCTATCGAGGAGCATTATTCCTTGGCACACTCGACGGACGCCTGATTTCAATCGACGGCGCGACGGGTCGTGTTAATTGGGAGCAAGAAACCGTACCGCAGGATTCGAATTACTCCATAACGGGCGCACCTCGTGTCGTCAAAGGTAATGTTGTGATTGGTAATGCGGGTGGGGAATACCAAGGGGTTCGCGGCTACGTCACGGCTTACGACGCTGCGTCGGGTAAAGAGCAATGGCGCTTTTACACGGTACCCGGTAATCCCGAGCTTGGGTTTGAGTCTGAGGCGCTCGCCCTAGCTGCAGAGACCTGGACGGGGAGCTGGTGGGAGCAAGGTGGTGGTGGCACGGTTTGGGATGCGATTGTCTACGATCCTGAGCTAAACCTGATCTACCTTGGTGTAGGAAATGGGACGCACTGGAACCACCAATTAAGAAGCCCTGACGGTGGGGATAACCTTTTCCTCTCGAGTATTGTTGCGCTGGACGCAGACACGGGAGCCTACCGTTGGCATTTTCAGACAACTCCGGGTGATAGCTGGGACTACACCGCAACACAGCACATTGTGTTGGCTGATTTAACGATCGATGGCGACCTACGCAAGGTCCTCCTACAGGCACCGAAGAATGGCTTTTTCTATGTGCTCGACAGAGAGACCGGTGAATTCCTCTCGGGCGAGAAATACACCTATGTCAGCTGGGCACATGGCCTTGACGCTAGTGGTCGACCCGTGGAGCGACAAGGCGCGCGCTATACCGACGGCCGGGCGCATTGGGTAACACCCAGTTCTTACGGCGCTCACAGTTGGCAGCCCATGTCCTACAGTGCTCGAACCGGACTTGTTTATATACCGGCTACCCGCATGGCTGCGCCTTTCGCAAATACCGTTATCCAAGGTCCCGAGGCGGTAAACGCGTTTGGTACGGGACATGAGGTGATGGCGTCGTTTGCCTTTGATCGGGCCACCGAGATGGTTTTTGACACCCATCCCGATGCGCCACTGCCCGGTAGCGCTACCGGTGAATTGATTGCCTACGACCCCCGTGAACAAAGGCGGGTTTGGACGATTCCACAAGTCTCACAATATAACGGTGGTGTGGTTAGTACTGCAGGTGGACTCGTGCTGCAGGGAGATGCAGAGGGCTATCTAAGGTTTTTCGACGATGAGACAGGGGAAGAGCTGCATGCGCTCGATGTCCGTAGCGGCGTCATAGCCCCTCCCATCACTTATTTGGTTGATGGTGAGCAATACATCACGCTACTCGTGGGTTGGGGAGGCGGCGCCGGTCAGACTATGAAACATGTCGATAAGCTTTATCCCGGTTCGGTCTACACCTTCAAATTGGGCGGTACTGAAGCGATGCCGCCACGAGAAGACGTTATCGAAAGGCCCTTAACTTCCGAGGCTTTCACGGGAATGGATGTAGAGGTGGGACATGGCTACAACCTTTACATGCGTAACTGCATCGCCTGTCACGGTGCGGTTGGTTCGGGCGGCGGTGCTGTTCCTGATCTCGCTCGATCATCTAAGACGACCTATGACAACCTAGAGCAGATTGTTGTTGAAGGCCTGCTCGCACCTTTGGGGATGCCGAAGCATGACCATTTGACGTCTGAAGATATCGCAGCGCTTCGACATTATTTCCTATTCATTGCAGACTCTTTACGGTCTGGTATGCCTGTTATGGAAATGGAAGGTCGCATCACCCAAATGCAACAGCAGGCGCTCAAGGCGCAACGCCAGAAGTTATGACTGACTATGGATCTGACGTTGGACCAGACGTCCGAGTCAAGAGTCAAGAGTCAAGAGACAGGAGTGACGAGTGAGCTGGAAACCTGAAGTTGATGAAATTAAGAGGCGCCGCGAGCTAGCGCTCGCTCAAGGCGGCGCTGATGCCGTTGCCAAACAGCACAGTCAGAACCGACTGACCATTCGCGAGCGTGTTGATCAGCTGCTCGATGAGGGATCGTTTGAGGAATTGGGTCCTGTCGCGGGAACGCCTGTTTATAACGAGGCGGGTGAACTCGTTAGTTACGACCCAGCCAACTTCATTTTGGGTTTTGGCAAAGTCAACGG
>CAJXZI010000311.1 GCA_913063005.1 uncultured Halieaceae bacterium
CGCTACCCCTGTCTGCCTCGTCACCCGATCGGGTTATCGCCCGTGGCCCTTTCGGGTGGCGAAGCGGGCCCTACACGGCCGGTTTAGGCGCCTCGCGCCACCGAATCCGCCCTGCCGCTCCAACCCGGTTATCGCCCGTGGCTTGGTTGGAGCGGCAGACGCGGTACTGCTTCGCACCGAATCCGCCCTGTCGCTCTAGCCGGGTTGTCGCCCGTGGCCTGGTTAGAGCGGCGGGCGCGGTACTTATTGCTTCGAGTAGTCCTACCCCCACTCTCTATTCACGCCGCAGCTCATGCTCGACTTGCGTCTTTCCGTCCATGGTGGTTTTGATTGCACAGTATTATTTGGAGTGACAGAGCAAGGGGAAATTCAAGCGGGTATTTCTAATATACCAGGCTTGGAAGTTTTAAAGGGAGCAGATGGTCTTGTGTTTTTTGTCCGTTTCTTGGCCCTGCCACCCGAACAGATGAAGCACTTGGACGAATATTTTGGTCGGGCAGGACCAGTCGTCGGCTTACGCACTTCGACCCATGCATTTAAGTATGACAAAAACCGGGCGAATGATCGGGAAGACGCCTGCTGTATTTGCTAAAGTAGAATGACTGAAAGCCAATAGACCGAGACAGCTTGTAAAAGTGGCTATAAGTTGAGAAAACGATGGGTGTTTGAGGCAGTACATTTCGAGTCAGGATCAGATTAGCGCTGAGATTGCGGGCATATCCTACTGAATCTGACTCCCTATAAAAAGATGTCGAAGACTGACGTCGATGCTCTGTTCACGCTGAATAGGGCGAGTTCTGAGACAAGCGATTCCCGACAGGTGGGACGCTGGTTTCATAATACGTAAACACGTTGTCTTGGGGACTATTGTGCGCATCGTTTCTAACTTTTTCCGAATCGCTTTATTAACCACTTTTGCATCGATCATTGCGTGCTCTTCGCCATCGAGCAGTCCTGACTTGGGGCCAACGCCCGCAGAGATTTTTGGTAACTCTGACTATCGAGCGATTTCCTACGGCGGCTATCGAGGTAAGACTCGTGAAGAGGGCCCGTCCGTTGAGCAACTTACTGATGACATCCGAATTCTCAACGCAATGGGCGTCAAGCTGCTTCGCACCTACAACACATCCCAGTTTCCTCAGGCAGAACGCTTACTCGAGGCAATTCGAAGAGAGAAGTCAGTTGATCCAACGTTTGAAATGTATGTGATGCTGGGTGCGTGGATTGAGGCCAAAAATTCATGGACCGAAGCGGTTTGGGATGCGGAAAACGACGCGTGGGTTGAGGGGACAGGACCTGACCATACTCAGGGAAATCAGGAGAATAATTCGCGCGAGATCGACACGGCTATTCGGCTCGCAAACGAGTATCCAGACATTGTAAAAGCGATTGCTGTTGGCAACGAGGCGATGGTGCAGTGGGCGGTCACATACTTCGTTTATCCAAAAACGATTTTGAAATGGGTGAACTATCTGCAGGAAGCTAAGGCGAGTGGCGCCTTGAAAGCGGACGTCTGGGTGACCAGCTCGGATAACTACGAGTCGTGGGGTGGTGGTAACACGATTTACCACACAGAAGACCTCACCCAGTTGTTCGAAGCAGTCGACTTTGTGTCTGTCCACACCTACCCCTTCCATGACTCCTTTTACAATCCATCGTTTTGGGGTGTTTTGCCTGATGAGGAGGCCCTGTCATTTGAGGAGATGACGGGGTTCGCTATGGATCGCGCCGTAACCTATGCCAAGGGCCAATACCAGTCAGTTCTGGATTACATGGCAGAGCTCAATATCGAAAAGCCGGTTCACATTGGCGAGACCGGTTGGGCAAGTATTGATAGCACGGCCTACGGTATAAACGGATCAAAGGCGGCGGACGAGTACAAGCAGAAAGCGTTTCACGATCGGCTGCGTGCATGGACCGATGCGGAAGGTATTTCGCTCTTCTTTTTCGAGGCGTTCGACGAGCAATGGAAGAATGCTGACAGTCCTGATCATTCAGAAAATCACTTTGGCCTCATAACACTCAATAATGAGGTTAAGTACACGCTTTGGGATGCGTTTGATGAAGAGCAGTTCGCTGGCTTAACGCGTGATGGCAAACCGCTCAAAAAGAGCTTTGAAGGAAAGCTTGAATCCCTGTTGGCGAGTGCCGAAGCCCCTCCCTTCAAAAGCCAAATGGCCGTTAGAAAGATTGAAACTGTGAATCCGGCGCGAGTAGCGGGAGAACAGGTGACCGAGCAAAATCTGGTTATTGTGCATGATACTTTATCGGCTGATTCACCTGAGACTGCGTTCCCCAGCGCAATGCTAAAACTCACGCCGTGGGAGGGAACGACAGCGATCGAACTCATTCCCGGCGGTGTGGTGCGTGTCGAGACGCGCGCGGGTGATTGGTGGGGCGCAAGCCTTGAGTTAGATGCAGATCGCGGTGAGAACCTCTCCTTGTTCAAGCAGGGCACACTGCACTTTGAGATTCGTGGCAGCGACGATATGAATTTCAGCCTAGGGTTCCAAACAGGTAGTTTCTTGCGCGGCGACCAGGTCAATAATTTCACCAACTTCGGGCCTGATACCAATCGCCGCGTCAGCAACGAATGGCAATCGGTCGCGGTGCCCATTGCCGAAATCGATGGCGGCTCCGATATGACGGATGTGACGAATCTAATCGCCTTCCTGAGTCAGGAGCGTGCACCAGAGCGAGAAATTTTCCTGCGAAATATCTACTTCAGTCAGCAGTAATAGGGCGAGGCGCCCGTTTTATCCTGATTTTTGCGGTAACGGCCACGATAATGACGGCCACGTAAATTCCGTAGATGGCGCCGCCTTTCGTCAGCAAGGTGGCGCTGA
>CAJXZI010000312.1 GCA_913063005.1 uncultured Halieaceae bacterium
CCTGTCCATGGGGCTCGTGAGCGGCAAGCCTTTTGACCCCATTACTGTGGGGCATTGCGATATTATCCAACGTGGAGTAAAGCTTTTTGATGAAGTGATTATTGCGATTGGCGAAAATTCTGCTAAAACCTATATGTTTTCATTGGAAGAACGTAAATCTTTTATTGAAAAAACATTTGAAGGCCATTCAAAAATAAAAGTGGCTCCATGTTAATACACTGACTGAGTATGGACGAGAAAAGCATGGCGCTATCCGACGGTGGAGCATTGCTGCGAGGTGTATGCATCTCGCTCGCATCAAAAAATGCATCGCTCCCTGCCTGTCCCGCGTTGATGCTGGCGAGCGCTTCAATCGCAATGGGCTGCGTTTTGTGTTCACTAGAACTACTTTTAGATGCCACTTCATCAAGAACTTCACTGAAACTTAAGGCCTCAAACTCTTTTCGACTAACATTGGCAGAATTTTGTTTTGGATCTTTCGCGTCTTCAGATAGAGCACCGAGCTTGCGAGCGAGCTCTAAAATTGAGGGCGAAATTTCGGGTGTTGTGCGCATTTGTGAATCGCGCTCGGCGAGTTTTTCTGCTGAGAGCGCCGGTACTGCAGTATCGCTGAGTCCACCTTCATTCGGCACAGGTGAGGCTTGTGACACAGTTGTACCGACAACAGAGGAGACGAGCTGTGCCCCCATTGTAACGTCCTTACTCTCTATCGCGACTATAATGAAGTAATTGTCCGGCTGTTTAAAACTATGAACGATAAGGCAGTCGTTGCCGTGAATCTTTCTAACTTGGTCGAGGCATTCCATGTGATCATGGGCTTGTTCAATTACGAGTTTCAATTTAAATCTCCGACTGATTGTCTATTTTAGCTTCTCCGCCAATACTTGATCTGACCTGAATACTTAGATCATCTGGTATCTCGCCGTAAGAGAGAACATGAAGGTCCGGCACCCGCATGCGAGTAAATCTAGACATCCATGGCCTCAAGGTAGGTGAAACCACCAGGCTAACTGGACTTCCACCATTTAATATCTTTTCAACCTCTTCACTGAGGTTATTAATCATATTTTGAGCAAGCGTCGGTTCCAGTGTTATTTGATCTCCCCCGCTTGCGGCTTTACTCGATTCAAGAAGTCGCTCTAGATCGGGAGCAAGCGTGATCACGTTAAGTGAACCCGACTCGTCCAATAATGGCTGTACTATTTGCCTACCTAGGCGGGGGCGTATTAGGGATGTCAACTCTCCGGGATTGCTGATGTCTCTGGCATGCAGTGTTAGAGCATCAATTATATTTCGCATGTCCTTCACCGGCACCTGCTCTTCCAGGAGGTTTTGAAGCACCTGCGCTACTGTTGCCAGGGGTAACAGATCTGGAACCAGACTCGAAACCAGTTTCGGGTATTTTGCGGCCACTTTGTCAAGGAGCTGCTGCGTTTCATCTTGACCCAGTAACTCGTGGGCATTTTCGCGCACAAGTGAGTTAACGTGTGTTGCTATCGTGGTTGGTGCGTCTACAACAGTGAACCCAAGACTCTTGGCAAGTTCAGCGCTATTAGGATCGATCCATAATGCATCCAATCCAAATGCAGGATCTTTTGTTGGCTCTCCCTCTAACGGTATAGCAGTCTGTGATCCATTGATGGCGAGTAGCTTTCCGACTCTTACACTGCCTCCACCTCTCACCAGCCCGTGAAGCAAAATTTGGTATTGCTCAGGCGGTAAGTCGAGATTGTCGCGGATTCGGATCGCCGGCATAAGGAATCCTAACTCAGCAGACAGTTTTTTACGTACGCCTCTTATGCGAGTCAGTAGCTGTCCCCCGGATTGGGTATTTGCTAACGGTACTAAGCCATAACCAATATCCAGAGAAATTGCATCAACATTATCTATGTCATCCCAACTCAACTCTTGAAGACTTGTGGTTTCCGGTTCACTCGATACCGCACTTTCCTCGGGTTCGTCACGGGATTGCAGCAGGTACACACCGAATGCTATTCCGCTTAGGCCCAGCGACAAAAATACTAGGTGTGGCATGCCGGGGATAATCCCCAGAATGGTGATAATACTGGAGGCGATCAGAATGCCGGTCGGATCGGATACTTGCGTGGACGCTTGCTCTGCCATACTTTCCTGTGTTGTCACGCGAGTCACCAGGATGGCTGTCGCGAGTGATAACAATAGAGAGGGAATTTGTGCAACGAGACCGTCCCCTATGGTTAGTAGCACGTATATACGTCCAGCTTCTCCGATGCTGAGCTCATGCTGAGAGGTTCCAACGATCAAGCCACCGACAATGTTGATTATTAAGATTAGGATGCCGGCAATAGCGTCGCCCCTGACAAATTTAGAGGCACCGTCCATCGATCCGTAAAAATCTGATTCTTGAGAAAGCTCTTCTCTCCTTTTTTTTGCATCTTCCTGGTCAATAATGCCGGCATTGAGATCAGCATCTATCGCCATTTGCTTTCCGGGCATAGCATCAAGAGTGAATCGGGCTATAACTTCCGACACTCTTCCGGCGCCCTTGGTTACCACAATGAAGTTGATGATCATTAGAATCATAAAGATTATGAAACCAACAACGTAGTTGCCTGCGATCACGAATTCACCAAAGGATTCGATAACTTGCCCAGCCGCGTCCGTACCAGTGTGCCCCTCAAGTAATACGATACGAGTTGACGCGACGTTAAGTCAGAGCCGGAGCAGCGTTGCGATTAGCAACACAGAGGGAAACGAAGAAAAGTCCAGTGGGTATCGACTATTGATGGTCAGCATCACGCTCGATGGAGCTTTCTCTTCGCTGGGCTCAACGCAGCAAAGATGCCCATGGCG
>CAJXZI010000313.1 GCA_913063005.1 uncultured Halieaceae bacterium
CCGCGGCCTTGCCTCGGCGGCGGTGACCTTCGACCCGCATCCACGCGAGTTCTTCCGTCATGATGACGCCCCGTTTCATCTTGCCGACCGGCAGGAAAAGGACCGTCTGATCGCCGCCCTCGGGGTCGACCGGATCATCCATGTCAGGTTCGATGACAATCTGCGATGCACGGACGCCGAGAATTTTGTCACCTCGGTGCTGCCGGCGCTTGGCGTGAAAGCGCTGTTTGCCGGGTCGGATTTCGCCTTTGGTCGTGTCGTTGTATCCCGTCGACTAATGGTAGGTTCGATATGACACAAGGAAGATCTTGCAGCCTCTAGTCACAAAGCCCTCTTCTCATAAAGCCCTCTTCTCAAATAGCCCTAGAGGTTGAGAGTATGGCGTCTTTGAGCTCCAGTGACCTTCACCACGCGGGAGCCGTTTTCGTCAGAAATCCCAAACATTTCTGCACTTGGCACGATTCACCAGAGCCGCTCGCTTATTGTTACCGCAGACGAGGCCTTTTTTGATAAAGCGGGTTATTGCCTCCGTGTCGTTGTATCCCGTCGACTAATGATAGGTTTGATATGACACAAGGACGATCTTGCAGCCTGTAGTCATAGAGCCCTCTTCGGTCGTTTGTAGGCTTGCTAATGCAATTGCAGTATCTAGCAACACAATGGGCGCGAGGGTTTAGAGAAAGCAATCTCCGTGCTACCTTCTAGCCATCTACAGGAGGTATATATGCGTTTTCTCATCGTTATAGGTGTGGTTCTTTTAAGTCCATGGGCTTGGTCTTCAGAGGTCGACGGAGCGACCGATAGCGTCGAGTCAGTGCTGCTGAATACGCAGGAAATGCCCGGCTTCATTCCGCTCCATTGGGATGGTGAGGAAGGTCGGCTCTACGCGGATATTAGCGATGTTGAAGGCCCCTTTATTTACTACAACGGCTTGTCTCACGGCCTCGGGTCCAACGATCTAGGGCTTGATCGAGGACGTTTGGGCGATACCTATCTGGTTGAGTTCCGAAAAGTTGGCAAGAAGGTATTCCTTGCCGCGCTCAACACAAAGTACACCGCCCGATCCGAGGATGCACAGGAGCGTCGCGCTGTCGCTGAGGCGTTTGCCGAGTCCATTATTTGGGGCTTTGCCGTTGTCGAGTCGAGTCCAGACTCTTTGGTGATTGATCTCACAGACTTTGCACTCAGTGATGCGACAGGAATAGCCGATCTATTGAGCGCTCGAGGCGAGGGTTCCTTCAAAGTTGATGAGAGCCGTTCTGCGATTTACACACCTAAGACTAAGTCCTTTCCGGACAACACTGAGGTTGACGCAACCCTCACTTTTGTCGGCAAAGCAAAAGGACGCATTCTCGGAACTGTAGCTCCCAATGCCGACGCAATAACCGTGCACGGACACCACTCGTTCGTGCGACTGCCGGACGATGGTTACCAGCCGCTGCCCTATGATGCGAGAGCAGGTTATATTCACTCGGGTGAGGCAACGCTTGTCTACGATTATGCGAGCCCAATCGATGCCCCGATTAAATCAGCCTTTGCGCGCCGACACAGATTGGAGAAAGTGGATCCAACCGCCGAGATGAGCGAGGCCGTGGAGCCGATTGTTTACTGGGTTGATTCCGGCGCTCCCGAGCCTGTGAAGTCAGCGCTTATCGAGGGGGCTCTTTGGTGGAATCAAGCGTTTGAAGCGGCGGGCTACAAAGACGCGTTTCAGGTGAAAGTCTTGCCACCGGGGGCTGACCCCATGGATATCCGCTACAACGTCATCCAGTGGGTTCATCGATCAACGCGCGGTTGGTCCTACGGCTCGAGTATCAGAGATCCGCGCACTGAGGAAATTTTAAAAGGTCATGTCACCCTAGGCTCTCTTAGGGTGAGGCAAGACTACCTTATTGCTGAGGGGCTCATTGCTCCCTATGACGAGAACGGCGATTCCGTGGGTCAGTTGAGTGAATTCGCATTGGCTCGTATCCGTCAACTTTCCGCGCATGAAGTCGGCCATACTTTGGGGATTGCCCACAACTTTTCTGCAAGTGCCGACGGAAGAGCCTCGGTCATGGATTACCCCCACCCACTGGTTACACTCAATGAAGAAGGACAGGTAATACTGAACAATGCCTACGATATTGGCATTGGCGATTGGGACAAGCGCGCGATTATTTGGGGTTATCAGGATTTTCCTGACGATGTTTCAGATTCGGTAGGTCGCGCAGAAATTATGGCTGAGACACTGGATTCAGGCTTGAGTTTTGTTGCTGACGAGCATGCGCGGATCGGTGCTCGCGGCAGTGCAGGGCCCGCGCATCCCAAAGGGAGTCTTTGGGATAATGGTGCGGACCCAGTGGCTGAACTCAACCGCATGATGCAGTTGCGAGCGGTTGTCCTGAATGAGTTCTCCGAGCAGGCGATACAACCAGGCCGTGCAATGGCCTCACTTGAGGACGTGTTAGTACCGGCGTTCTTAATGCATCGATATCAAGTACAGGCGGCGGCGACGGTGCTTGGTGGGCAAAGTTTTACTTACGCGATGCGGGGTGATGGGCAGGTGCCCAATGAGCGCGTTTCCGCTACTAAGCAGCGTGCGGCGTTGTCAGCGATGTTGGCTACTCTCGAGCCCGGTGCGCTCAATATTCCCGAGCGAGTGACCGCTCTCATTCCACCTCGGCCGCCGCAGTCGGGCGCAAGTAGAGAGTTATTCCCGAGGCACACCGGCTACGTTTTCGATCCAATGGCCGCTGCAAGTACTGCCGCAATAATCACACTTGATCAGCTTACAGACCATAAGCGTGCAGCGCGGCTGAACAACCAACATCGTGTTGATGAATC
>CAJXZI010000314.1 GCA_913063005.1 uncultured Halieaceae bacterium
GAACGCCGCAGGCCTATCGGCAGATGAAGCCGATCCTCAAGGCTCAAGGTGCGCGGGTCGATGCGATCTAAGGTGGTATAGATATCCGAATGCTGTAGCACTAAGCTTGCTGGACTTTGATCGAGTGGGGGCTTGATGATGTCTTCTCAGGAGTTAAGTTTTACAGCTAATGTTGACCGTCAATTTTTGCGGGCAGCTAATCTGCTTGATCTGCCTCCCGGTCTGGCTCAACAAATTCGGACCTGTAACGCGACCTACACTGTCAGATTTCCGGTGCGCCTGCGCGAGAGAATTCACGTATTTACAGGTTATCGCTCTGTACACTCTGACCACGTATCGCCTGTGAAAGGCGGTATTCGCTACTCGCTGGCCGTGAATCAGGACGAGGTTGAGGCGCTCGCCGCCTTGATGACCTACAAGTGCGCGGTTGTAGATGTACCGTACGGTGGTTCCAAGGGTGGTTTGTGTATCAGACCGAAGGACTACGACGAGCATGAACTCGAGCTCATTACGCGTCGCTTTGCCTACGAGCTAATCAAGCGCGATTTGATCCATCCTAGCCAGAATGTTCCCGCCCCTGATATGGGAACCTCGGGCCGAGAAATGGCGTGGATCGCGGACGAATACCAAAAGCTCAACCCGACCGAGATTGACGCGCTCGCCTGCGTTACAGGTAAGCCCGTTCACATGGGCGGTATTGAAGGGCGCATCGAGGCAACGGGTCGCGGGATTCAATTCGCGTTGCAAGAGTTTTTCCGTGAACCCCTAGACGTTAAGCGCGCAAATTTAGCGGGGGGGCTTGATGGCCAAAGAGTCGTTGTCCAAGGTTTGGGAAATGTCGGCTTTCACGCCGCTAAATTCCTATCAGAGGAGGACGGTGCAAAAATCGTTGGCATCATCGAGCGCGACGGGGCTTTATTCTCTGACAAAGGTTTGAATGTGTCCGACGTCAAGGCGTGGGTTAATGAGACCGGTGGTGTCAGAGATTTTCCGGGTGCCACTTTTGTGGACGCGGCCACCGGAGGATTAGCGCTTGAGGCTGAATGCGATATTTTGATCCCCGCAGCACTGGAAGGTGTCATTGACGCTGAAAACGCATCTCGTATAAAAGCGAAGCTTATCGTTGAGGCCGCTAATGGGCCAATCACGTCAGCAGCTGATGAGATACTTCGTGAGCGTGGGGTGGTCATTATTCCTGACCTCTATGCAAACGCAGGAGGTGTCACCGTTTCTTATTTTGAATGGGTCAAGAATCTCAGCCATATCCGCTTCGGGCGTATGGAGCGACGAGCCCAAGAGGCAGCAAATGCAATGATGCTCGCTGAGTTAGAGCGACTGAGTAATTTGCTAGGGGAGAGCTGGTCCCCAACTGATAAGTTCAAAAGGAGCTACCTACGAGGTGCGGACGAATTACAGCTTGTGCGCTCAGGTTTGGATGACACTATGCGTGAGTCACTTCAGTCAATGCGCGCGAAGTGGCACGAGGACGAGCGTGTAGGCGATCTCCGTCTAGCTGCTTATCTCATTGCTGTTGAAAAGATAGCGCTCGGCTACCAATCGAAATCACTTTGATTGGCAGCTAACTTTCAGGTGCTGTCACACCGCCTTTGATCGTCTTGTGACGTTGGGTCACCGCTCAATGGAGACCACTTTTAGGGGTCGTCATGTGTGGGTGGTGGTGCATTGAACCGTACAGCGCTCGTCGTTGGCCGTCATGGCTAGGGCGTATTCTCTTCATCATGAATAGGCAGCTCCTCACGCGGCGCATCCTCGCCAAAGGTGTCCGCGAAGACCTCTCCCGTTGCAATCGCCAAAATGGGTAGCGCCCAGAGTAGTCCGACGAGCAGGGGGATCGAGCCAACAATAATCATCAACATACCCACTAGCATCAGGCCGAAGTAACGCCACCAAAACTGGGTAATCGCTTTACGGGACGTCTCCAAAGCCTCCCAGACACCCATGTCCTTCTCTGTGATCAAATAAGGTGCGAAGGCATAGGCAATGGACAGATAGATGCCGGGTAAAATGAATAGCGCGTAACCGGCAACAATCAAAAGCATCATGATCAGCAACATCGCCATCAATTGCAGCGACTTGTTGTAAGGCTCAATGAGGGTGGCCAAGGGTACGTCGCGCTGCGCCGCTCTTCGTATCCCCAACAGCCCTAAGCCAACTCCAAGCGGCAGCATTGCGAGAGTGATCACTAACTCACCCCAGAAGCCCGCCCAAGTGAATTCGTCTGACGGGCCAAACAGCGTCTCGCTGACAAAACCTGCGACAATCGAAATCGCTACGTATATCACCAGCGCCACCAGATAGGTGCCTTTGAATCCCACTTGCTTTTGAAATGCTGTCGATAAGACTTGGCCAATACGCCATTCGTTTTCAGAAGACATGCCCACCCCCAGATATCTAGTTATCCACGGATCATGTGTCCGCATTGCTTAAATGGCAAGTGCTGTCTCAGGGGAAATAGTAACCACAAAGACGTGTGAAGCTTGCGCGGTCACCCGCATGACAAGCGTTACAGATAGGGGCTGCATCAGGACATGGATGTCGGACCCAAAGATGAGACAGCAATTTTTGAGAGACGGGTAAGAGAGGGATGGAGAGAAACGAGAGAGGAAAGGGGAGAGAGAAAAGGGAGAAAAAAGGGAGAGAAAGAACAGAGAATGGACAGAGAAAAGAGAGACAGTACAGAGAAGGGAGAGAGACAGGACAGAGTAAGGAGATAAGCTAGAAATAGGACGATCATGGGTGCTTATGGACATTCGAGAATTCGCCAGTTTTTTGTCGGCAGTCAAACAACACGCAT
>CAJXZI010000315.1 GCA_913063005.1 uncultured Halieaceae bacterium
CCGCCCGCAATTAGGCGCTTTGCCGTTGCGAGGCCAATCCCTGAGGCGCCACCAGATATGAGTGCTGTTTTATCTTCAAATTTGTTCTCCGCGAGATAGGTCATGCTCATTTCCTTGTTATTTTCTATTGTTAGAGCCCACTCCATCATGCAATGTTTGGTTGCTAGGGAAAAGAGGCAGCATATCTTTAGTCAAAGAGGATTATGGATATGAAACTGATGCAGACCTTTCCTCATACAATCGCGTTTAATGTCGACGGAAATGGACAATAAAAATAAGTCAGGACTACTCATGTTAACAACGAGACCCATCTCAAACGCCGGTGTTATCTTGATGTTGGTGTTTTGCAACATCGCTGTCGCAGCAGAAGATTCGGATCAATCGCCATTCGCGGTCCTTTCAGTCGATGCTCCCAGTCCGAGTTCGCAAGTTATGGGTTGGATCGATTCTCGAAACACAAGAAGTCTCAACGGTAGCTGGAAGTTTCTAGTCGACCCAATGCAAGTGGGAACACCTGGGAGCCTTTTTGGCGGTTGTGCCACGTCTAGGATGCCCGAAGATGAGTATCAGCTGCTGGAGTACAGCTACGCTGACGCAGCTGACGTTCGTGTGCCTGGTGATTTCAACACGCAATTCGATGAATTGCTCTACTATCGGGATACTGTTTGGTATCAACGGTATTTTGATGTTGAGCAGGTCGAGAAGGGTCGCTACCACCTGTGGTTTGGAGGCGCTAATTACAAGACCACGATATATTTGAATGGGCGTGCGATAGCCCACCAGTCGGGTGGTTATGTGCCTTTTTCAGTGGACATTACGGAGCATCTTTTATCCGAGGACAACGACCTTGTCATTCAGGTCAATAATCGCCTAGATAAAGATACTGTTCCTACAGAGCGGACAGATTGGTGGCCATACGGTGGTTTAACGCGCGATGTCATGCTGGTCCACACTCCCGATGCTTACATTGTGAATGCGTCGGTTCAGCTTGAGGACAGGTCCACGATTTCTGGCGAAGTCATAACTGCCGGTATGCATCGTGGTGAAGAGATCGTAATCTCACTGCCGCAGATCAACGTTCAGGCGAAGGCCAAAATCGACGAATCCGGTACGGCAAGGTTCCATTTTCCCGCAACTGTAGATTTGTGGTCGCCCAGCAATCCCAAGTTATATAACGTCCAAGTAGCCTCTGCTGCTGATCAAATCCACGATCGGATCGGTTTCAGAACCATCGAGGTTCAAGGCACAAGAATCTTACTTAATGGTAATCGAATACGATTTAAAGGTATTTCCACACACGAGGAGCCGATTGGTCGAGATGGCGTAGCGTACTCAAGGGCAGACATCGAGGCTCTATTCACCGAAGCAAAGAAGTTGGGGGTCAACTTTGTGCGCGCTGCACATTACCCCTATTCAAGGCATGCAGCCCAAGTTGCCGATGAAATGGGTCTATTGCTGTGGGAGGAAGTTCCCATCTACTGGAATATCAATTGGCAAAACCCGGAGACACTGCGAATCGCGAGAGATCAGATTGCACGCCTCGTGCAGCGAGATTGGAATCGCGCCAGTGTAGTGGTGTGGTCAGTTGCGAACGAGACTACTTATTCAGAGCCTCGAATGACATTTTTAAATCGCCTGATTCAAGACGTCCGTGAACTTGATGATAGCCGTCTGGTCTCAGCGGCTCTGCTCGGAGACACCCGCCGCGAATTGCAGCATGTTGTTACTTACCTAGCGGCGAATGGTCTGGATTCAGATATCCCGTCGGATAAGGAAAAATTAATTTTCCAACACGTTCTTAATGCAGCCGGTGAGTATGCGCCCAAACCAAATAGTCAGTTCGACTTGGTCATCACCGATCCGCTTGGCGACCTGGTCGATCTTGTCAGTTACAACGAGTATTTTGGCTGGTATTACTCGCGGTTTATTGCAGACCAAACGGGTGTAAGCGAGCGCACAATAAGGCAATTAATGTTAGAGCTTATGCCTAGTGTGACCTTGTCATCAGCCTTCGATAAGCCGATGTTTATTTCGGAATTTGGCGCCGGAGCCAAGGCTGGAATGCGTGGTGAAGGTGTCTGGACTGAAGACTACCAAGCAAAGGTTTACGGCGCGCAATTCAAGATGATTTCAAACAGCCCTCAGGTACAGGGCATGACTCCGTGGATATTGAAAGACTTCAGAGCCATGCTTCGATCGTTAGGTGGTGTGCAGGATTTTCGCAATCGCAAAGGTTTGATCGACGAGAATGGACGGCGCAAGCAAGCGTTCTATGTACTGCGAGACTTTTACGAGAGCGACTGGTACGAGCAGTAACACACTTTTCAGTGAGCTTTAGATGCGTCTGGGCGAGGCATTCGCTGTAAAAGCATTGGGTATGTTGAGACTCAGTAGATTAGGAAAAAGGCGCTGCAGGTACAAAAGTAAATAGCCACAGTCGCTCCGACCAGCTTTTCCTCGGTAGATTCGCTTACCTGGAGACCCAGGTTCCTTATTAACCTAGGCACTCCAAATATAAGCAACGTCGTACTAGCAGTTGTGAATCCCATCTCAAGTGTCGTTAATGTAGCCAAAATTTATCGCAGATCCTTATTGATTGAGATTTCGCTCATGAGACCTGAGCCCACCCCTAGAGTATAGTATCGTCGCTCGCTTGATTTTGTCGCGACATCGCAAGTCCTATACCTGACTGAGACCTTACTGACTGGGAGTGCATTATGAGTTTTGAGCAGTTAGAAGCATGGTCTGTCGCCTTTGCCGATGCGGTTTGGGGTTTACCCATGGTTGCCCTCCTCTTGGGCG
>CAJXZI010000316.1 GCA_913063005.1 uncultured Halieaceae bacterium
GTAAATCGGTGAACGCGTTCAACCGCTTGAGCCAACGGCTATCAAGGATAACTTGTGACACCCCGGTGAGCGCACCCAGGTCTATTTGTAGTTGCTCTAAACCGGCTGTCCTTACATTCACCTTAGGGTATACCCACAACGAATGGGGCAACGGGTTACTGTTCAGTCGCTCAACGAGATCCTGCAAGCCAGTGGCCGCCGTGAACTCGGCCAACGCGCGATCTCGATCAACCAATTTAACCTCCGCGATACCGGGTTTGCGCGTTAACTGTTCCCGAATGCGCGCTGCCTCCTCGTAGGTCACAGTGCCATCGAGTAGCAATGACAGTTGGGGAGGCGAATCCAGCTGCTCGATTTGGCCCTGTACAGCTGTCGCAATCGATATCCCCAAGTGTGGCAGGGCAAGTGCGACGCCGATTACTAAAATAGTCAGAAAATTGGATACTGGAGCCTGTAGCAGCTTTTCATAGCTGGCCTGCGCCGCCTGACGATGGTGATGAAACCAGGCGCTAATCGGTGGGCGGGGACCCACGCCAATACCAGCTGCTGACTGCTGATTCGACATCAGTCTCTACCTCGCTGGGATTCGCCAACCGTGATCAAGCTCCCCTTATCCAAAGTCAAAATGCGATGAGACATTCGCGAGATGAGTGCCAAATCGTGGCTGGCAACGATCACCGTGACTCCCACACTATTAAAAGCTGAAAACAAGCCCATGATCTCTGCCGACAACTGAGGATCGAGGTTTCCTGTCGGCTCATCGGCAATCAAAATTTTAGGGCGGGCGACGACGGCGCGCGCAATGCCTACACGCTGCTGCTCACCGCCCGAAAGCGTGTCTGGATTAGCCCGCTCCCTATCCAACAAGCCGACTTTATCGAGAGCCGCGCGAACACGACGGTCAATATCGCGCTGTGTGAAACCAGCAATCTCCAGAGGGAGCGCTACGTTGTGATAGACAGATCGGTCACTCAACAGCTGGTGGTCCTGAAAGACAACACCAAAATCTCGCCGGTACTTCGCGATACCTGAGGGTTTTATTTTTGAAAGCGGTCTGCCACCAACGGCGATGTCGCCCGATGATGCCCGTTCGAGGAGAAGTAACAATCGCAGTAAGGTGCTTTTTCCCGCGCCCGAATGCCCAGTGAGAAACGCCATCTCACCACTTTGTAATTCGAAGCTGAGATCAGCCAGTGCATCCCGCTGACCAAAACGCTTCCCAACGCGGTTAAAGACGACATCCATAAGCGTTACTCGGCCGCCGTGAAGAGGGCGTCGACAAATTCATCGGCATCAAATGGGCGAAGGTCTTCAACGCCCTCACCAATCCCAATGAAGCGAATGGGGCGTTTTATCTGCTCACCAATTGCAAACACCACCCCACCTTTTGCCGTTCCATCGAGCTTGGTCAGCGCTATCCCCGTAATTCCCACGGCGGCATCGAACTCTCGTGCCTGTGCTACGGCGTTCTGGCCTGTGCCGGCATCGAGAACAAGCAGCGTCTCATGAGGCGCATTTGCGTCAGCCTTTTTGATGACTCGGACGATTTTCTCTAGCTCCTCCATCAAGTGCCCCTTGTTGTTGAGCCGACCCGCGGTGTCAGCGAGTAAAACATCGACATTACGTGCCCGAGCCGCAGTCAGCGCATCAAACAACACCGATGCGCTATCGGCACCCGTGTGCTGTGCAATCACCGGTACGTTGTTTCGCTCGCCCCAGGTTTGAAGTTGCTCGACCGCGGCAGCTCTAAACGTATCCCCGGCCGCCAACATGACCGACTTACCCTCTGACAGATAACGATGCGTGAGCTTTCCAATAGTGGTTGTTTTACCTGCCCCGTTTACCCCAACCACCAAAATCACTAGTGGGCCATCTGCCGGCAGCTCCAGCTCAGACTCTGTCTCAACCAAAGTAGCAACAAGAAGCTGCTTCAATGTTGCCATGACTGCCTCGACATTAACCTCAGATTTCCGCGGATGGGCAGCGGTCAGTCGATCAATGATGGTCTGCGTGGTGGCAACACCAACATCGGCCATGAGCAACTCGGTCTCTAGTGCCTCGATGACCTCATCATCAATGGTCGGTCTTACACCCAACGCACCTTCGATACCGGTAACCAGCACCTTGCTGGTCTTTCCAAGGCCTGAGGTTAACCGCGAAAACCAAGTCGCCTTGTCATCGGCCTCTGCAGGTTGGCTCGATGCTGAAACATCTGCTTCAGCCTGACCTTGATCTTGTTGATCGCCTTTTTGCTTACGTCCGAACCACTTCATTCCAAATTTAACCCTTGTTTCAACAAGCAAAGGCAATGAGCGCTATGCTACGCCAGTCTATCATTAGGTAATGCACTCATGAGCAAAAGTCATCGCGCTAAGCCCGGCAATCAGGTCAGAATTATCGGCGGTAATTGGCGAGGACGAAAACTGCAGTTTCCCTCGATCGAAGGATTGCGGCCTACGCCAGATCGCATTCGTGAGACCTTATTCAATTGGCTGTCACCTCACATAGCCGGCGCACACTGCCTAGACCTTTATGCGGGGTCGGGGGCGTTGGGTTTTGAGGCGCTGTCGAGAGGCGCCAGAAGTTGTTGTTTCATCGACAACAACAAACAAGTGCAAGCTGCGCTCGGATCGAGCGTGCAGGCGCTGAACTGCGAGGATCGAGCCACCGTGATACTCGCAGACTCAGGCTCAGCAATTACGCTAGACCACTCGATCGATCTGGTGTTTTTAGACCCGCCTTTCGCGAGTCATCTGTTACCCGGCACCTTGGATTGGCTTTTGAC
>CAJXZI010000317.1 GCA_913063005.1 uncultured Halieaceae bacterium
AATGTTGTCAATGGCGATGACGTGAACGGTCAGGAGTCTTCGGGCGTGCGCGGACGTTTTGATTTTTCATTGTCTGACGATCTTATGGCAACGCTTACCGTCGAGCACAACGAGTCTGAGTCGAACTGTTGCCACCGTCCATACCGGGACGTACCCGCTGGTGCTAATTTTCTCGGCGCTATTCCCGGTGTTGCCGCGCTTGGTGCTGTCAGCCCCACCGACGACAACGACGAGGTGGCCGTTGATGATGCTACGACGGACGAGTCAGAGACCAATATGGCTTCGCTTCGCTTAGAGACCGAGTGGGGTGATCATCAGTTTGTGTCTGTGACATCGCATACCACGTGGGATTACGATGTGAGTACGGATGTAGACGGTACGGCTTTCGATTTACTTGCCGCATTTACTGGGGGTGCTTTGTCCGGTGGCCTAGTACAGGGTGGTGGCTTCGAGCTTGAATCAACCACGCAGGAATTCCGATTGGTGTCGCCCGCATCGGATAGCTTTGAGTACGTTGTTGGGTTCTTTTATTCCGACATAAGCTATGACCGCGACTTCAATCGAGGCCCTTTATTTGCTGCCGATTGGGTGGCGGACACAGGAGCGGATTCTATGGCGCTCTATGGTCAAGGCACGTGGAAGCTATCTGAGAAGACCGAGGTTACCGCGGGACTTCGTTTAAATCGTGAGGAAATATCTCACGATTTCAACAACGCACTGACCGACTTGCGCTTCACAGGCAGCGATACCGAATCGGCTGTCCCTGGAAAAATTAGCTTGCAGCATTTCGTCAGTGACGACTTGATGGTGTTCGCCTCTGTCTCAAGAGGCTACAAAGGACAGGGCTATGATATTTCCTCGAGCTTCCGAACGTTTACCTCTGAGAACCCAGTAGGATCTGAAGATTCTCAAGCGTTCGAGCTTGGTTTCAAAGGGACTTTCTTAGACGGGCGTGTGCAGTTCAATCCGACGTTCTTCATGGCGACTTATGACGACTTCCAGGCGCAGCAAGCGCGCGTTGTTGACGGCGTTATCGAATTGGGTATCGCGAACGTGGGTGAGTTGGAAACTTATGGTCTAGAGACCGATTTCCAAGCGCTAGTGAGCGAAAACCTGCGGGTTGTAGGTGGATTTGCCTACACCAAGGCAACGATCGAGTCGTTCAAAGGTGCGGATTGCTGGTCCGGTCAAAGCGCTGGTCAAGGTTGTATCGACGGCAGTCAGGATTTGAGTGGAAAGGCGCTTAATAATTCACCTGACCTTAAGATGACGCTGAGTGCTGAATACAACAAGTCACTCGAGTCTATGCCATTCGACGCATTCTTTAACGTGTCATACCAGTACCAGGATGACGTGAATTTCAGTCTGCTGGCAGATCCAGGCGCGGTTCAAAAGGCCTACAGCATTGTCAATCTGAGTGCAGGTATTGTGGAGAGTGAGAACGGACGCTACCAAGTGACGGCATTTGTGAACAACGTTCTTGATAAGGATTATGTTGCGGGTATTGGTAACTCAGGTGGTTTGTGGGGGGGTACTCCCGTATACGTGCATGTAGTCCCTCGTGACTCTCAGCGCTACGGTGGCGTGCGTCTCTCCTACAATTTTTAAACCTAGGCACTGTGAGGCAGGTGATTATGCAACGACGTAAGCTTTTGAAGTTCGGTGTGGCTGCTGCCTCGCTTACTACCTATCCCGTATGGGCGGCAACTGCCCAGTCTGGCCGAAAGCTGGAATCCTTTGGGCTCCAGCTTTCCACTGTTACACCGCTAATGCTTAAAGACTTCGAGGGAACCATTGCCCGCGTTGCGGAGATTGGATACCGCGAGGTCGAGTTTTCAGCGATGGGTTTCTTGGGAAGACCTGTCGAGTACGTTCAGTCCTTGTTAGCTGAAAACGAACTGTCTGCTGGTGTTGGCCGAGTGGTTCCTAGGTTACCTGAGGGTTTTTTTGCTCTGCCAATGCAGGAAGCCATGGGGGTTTACAGACAGCGAGGCGGTCTCGAATTTTTCATCGATAACATCAAGCACTCGCTCGATATCGCCTTAGCGATGAATCAAAAATTCCTGAATTTGCCTGCCTTTATGCCCGATGCGTTCACGTCGCTCGATGGTGTAAAGCGAGTTGTCGATCTGTTGAACGAGGCGGGCGATATGTGTGCAGAGCAAGGCGTGCTCTTCGGCTATCACAACCACGACTGGGAGTTTGCTGAGGTTGAGGGTGTTATACCGTTTGACTACATGCTTGCAAATACGCCTGCCGATAAAGTGGGCTACCAACTTGATGTTTACTGGGTAACAAAAGCGGGCCATGACCCTGTTTCACTGCTCGGAGATCACGCGGGTCGATTCCCAAGCCTGCATTTAAAAGATATCGATGCGCAAGGAGACTTCGCCAACGTGGGGTCGGGTCTGATCGATTTTCCACGTGTTGTGCGTGCTGCTTTGAAGCAGAACACATCTCACTTTTTTGTTGAGCGAGAGGGGGATATCCTCTGGCTCGCCACGGATAATCTGACCCTAGGCGGTAACTTCAGCTACACGCCGAGCGAGTACACGGAAGATCTCTTCGTGTCCGACCCGGCCCGCGCCGAAGTCCCCGAGTCCCTGTTCCCGAACGCGGTGGAAACCCTTGAGGAGAACATCAACGGCAACCAGATCCTCCAGGTGCCGGAGCTCAAGTGGACCGCCTATGCCAGCTACATGGTGCCCATGGGCAACAACGGCTCCCTCGAGCTTAAGAATGCGGATGTAACCTCCGGGACGCTCTTGGTATCTCGGACCGAG
>CAJXZI010000318.1 GCA_913063005.1 uncultured Halieaceae bacterium
AACATCAATACCTCGTGGTTGTCGCGTTCAGTAAACCCAATATTGTACGCTTAAGCGCTATTTCGGACAATGTCGACAGGATCAAAAGAATTCCATGGCACTACCTAAACCAACTCCCGTTAGTGTGAGTGAAATTAACCGTAAGGCGAAGTCGCTCCTTGAGAATCAGCTGGGTGAAGTGTGCGTTGAAGCGGAGATTGGTAACTTATCGAGACCGAGTTCAGGTCACTGGTATTTCAGTTTAAAAGATGATCGCGCTCAACTGAGCTGCGCGATGTTTCGGCGCGCCAATATGCGGGTACGCTTTGAGCCAAAAGTGGGCGACTCTGTCATCGTCAGAGGCCTATTGTCGATCTACGAAGCCCGCGGCAACTACCAGTTGATGGTCGATCATATGGAAGCATCGGGCGATGGTGCGCTTCAGCGGGCTTTGGAAGCCTTAAAGCAGAAGCTCCAGTCTGAGGGACTGTTTGATCAGGATCGAAAAAAAGCCATTCCGCCCCATTGCGAGCGAATCGGCGTCATCACGTCGCCCACAGGCGCCGCCGTCGAGGACATCATCAGTGTTCTCGGCCGACGATCGCCGTCGAGTCACATCGCCATTTACCCGGTCCAAGTTCAGGGCACCGGATCCGCTGCACAGATTGCCGAGGCGATCGATGCGGCAAACGTTCATGTGAACACGGGCGAGCGTGAATTGGACGTTCTCATCGTTGGTCGTGGCGGTGGCTCACTTGAGGACCTGTGGGCGTTTAATGAGGAGGTGGTCGCACGGGCGATTGCTCGCTCCGACATACCCGTGGTCTCAGCCGTTGGCCATGAAATTGATTACAGCATTTCCGATCTAGTCGCAGACCTGAGAGCCGCCACCCCATCTCAAGCGGCGGAACTTGTCACCCGCGACAGCCAAGAATGGCTACAGCGAATTGACATGGCCGTAGCGCAGATCGACTCAATGACCGCACGTATTCTTCGAGATCACAGGCAGCAGATTGACAGTCTGGCTGCGCGACTTAGACATCCAAGCCAACAGCTCGCGCTTTTGCAAAATAAGATCTCGTCCAACCGCGATCGTGCCACGTCGTTGATTCAAGGAAGGGTAACAGCGACAAAGCATCCCCTAGCGCAGTTGAATACTCGTCTGCAAAGCGCCTCGCCCAAAAAACTCCTCAAGCAACGTAAGGAGGCACTCGACAGTTTAGCAAGTGGATTGCCTGGCCAGATGTCTAAAGTGCTTCGAGATAACCGGCGACAGATCGAACATCTCTCTACACTTCTCGAGACCTTGGGACCCAGCGCAACACTTAAGCGCGGCTATGCGATCGTGACTGATGAATCAGGAAAAGTATTGCGCTCAGCTCAACACGTAGAGCATGGTAAAAAGATCAAGGTTGCTCTCAACGACGGTCATCTTCGTGCGCGAGTTGAGGAGGTTGAGGGTAGCCAATAAGGCTACCGTGTTCTTTGCTATCAGTACTTAGCCGGCAGTCGAGTATTGATCACAATGTGGCGCCCCTCGAAGCGGATGTATTCGCCAATCGTCAGATCCTTGAGAATTCTTGCCACCATTTCACGTGAGGCACCAACCCGGTCAGCGATATCTTGCTGTGTCAATTTCTCAGGTACAAACAAGGTCCCGTCACCACGCTCGTGCGACAGATCCATTAGCACGTTAGCAACGCGACCATAGACATCTTGCAACGCGAGATTTTTCACGTCGGTCGTGAGCTTGCGCACACGCGCAGCCAAGTTGCCCAGTAATTGCTGTGTTATGCCAGGGTTATCGGTGAGCACCTTGGAAAAGTTTTCTTTCTTAACAATACGGAACTGACAAGGCTCGACGGTTCTTACGGACGCAGACCGCGCCGAATCGTCAAGCAGGGCCAGCTCACCAAAATAATCACCCACACCGAGCGAGTTCATGATGAACTCCTTGCCGTTCTTATCGCTGCAATAAACTTTTACGCGACCTGACTCGATCACGAACAGCGCATCTGCCGGCTCATTCTCCTGGATAACAACCGTATTCTTGGAATACGACTCCGACGAACTTGACGCTTCAAGTGCCGCCAACTCCTCGCGACTTAAGCCATGAAAAATTTCGACTTGATCCAGCATGGACTCTCACCTTTTGTGTACTATTAACAATTCTAACTGAAGGTTTGCCTTTCGCCTATCCCCACTGGTCGAAAGTATTAGGCGCGATATACTTCATACACGATAAAAATCACGAATTGGTTCAATTTTTGTGGCCGAACCTGCACTAAATACCGTCATTGAGCTCAGTAAGAAAGCAACACCAGAGCTTAAAATGCTGCGCGACACATCGGAAGGTGAACTTACCGAGGATGTCGACGCGCTTATGCTTGCCCTCGATCGCTTTAATACGGTTGCCAACGACGAATCCACCAATCGCCATGATCTTTTAAATGCGGTAGCCGCCGTTCTAGGTTACGCAGAGATGGTCTTAGAACTGGATAGTGATCTTCCTGAATCCATCCGAGAACACGTCCAAGGGATCGCCGACTCGCTCAGCGTCTCGACCACGACACCGGACGCGACAGCGAAGTCTGGGCGACCCTTCGAAACGTTTGAAGGCTGTTCGATTCTTGTGGTTGACGATCTTCCCGAGAATCTCGATCTTATGTCACGGCTCCTTAAGAAAATGCATTGCTCCGTGATCACTGCACAGTCAGGCGAGCAAGCCCTTAATCTGCTTGCAAG
>CAJXZI010000319.1 GCA_913063005.1 uncultured Halieaceae bacterium
GGGACGATTGATAATCTCACCCGCGAAGTTCAGTTGCAGGTAAGCAGCAACAGACTCTTCCTCAAACTGGTTGGCACTGTCAGGAGTTGAGCTTGGGCAGAATCCCGTTCCGCAATCGCCACCAGTGCTCGCCTGCGCGAGGTGAAGTGGGTTACTTTCTGGGAGTCCCTGCAAGAATTCCGCGCGCTCAACGAGGTCTTCCATGCTCGCCATGAAGAAGTTCATGTTCATCTGGTCGCCACCAGCGAGCTCGCTGTAGACACCCGCAAGCGAGGCTGGGACAACAAGATCAGCAACGCTGCCAAATGCGGACGCTTGGTTTTGTCCCCATGTATTTCGCTGAACATTAGAGCCCGCGTCGTAGTTGTCCACTACGGTCTGAGCTGCGCCAAAGTCTACGATTAGCGTGTCTGTGAGCTCGAATGAACCGTCAAACTGCGTTTGCTCGATGTTCATATCGGCCCAGTAGTTATTGAACACTGAACCCGAAATTTGCAGATCATCTGGTGAGATGGGCTCGGCCATATCGACCGTCAGAATTGGCAGTTCGTTTCGGTAATCCACTGAAGTTAACGTTCGACCATAGATAGACATACACCTGTGCCGAGCTGCCGTAAACACTGTTTGGATTACGCGTCGCCTCAGAGTCATGATAGTCGAGTGCCAGGCTTAAACGATCCGTAGGATCCCACTGTAAGTTGAAGCCGAGCGACTTTCGCTCATTGATGGACGCGTCAGAAAACGCTCCCATTGTTAAGTCGGGCTGGTTATTCGTCTCAGTGTAAACGAGAGGACTCACCACGCCATTTTCATTAATCCAGTTGCCCGATTGACCTGTGGGGCTGAACCACGCGGCAACGCTGTTTTGCGTGTGGCGGAGATCGAGCTCTGCGTAGGTGTAGTCGAGGGTGGCTGTCAGCGTCTCGATAGGACTCCACTGCAAAGTGACCTGCGCGTTGGTTCTATCACGCCGCCACTCGTCGAGAGCGTAGTACTGTTGCTGAGGGAGACCAACAATGTCGCCTTCTGTTGGACCATTGATTTGCTGACCGTTATCAGGAATACCAATGCCATCGCGCTCGATCCAGTTTCCGTTACCTGCACCGGCTTGTCCGGAGTGTCGCTCCTGGAAGCTACCAGTGATAGCAATGCCCACGGTATCGTCCATGAACGTGTTTGACAGCAGGAATGCCACTTCCGGTGTCCACTCGTCACCGGTGAAAGAGCTCTGGTCCTTCACACCACGCGCTGCAAGTGATGCGGACAGCCCTGGGTTATCAAGTGGCTTCGCCGTCAACACGTTAATTGTCGCACCGATGCCGCCCGTTGGAACGCTGGCCTGTGCCGTTTTGTAAACCTCGACGCCTGAAACGCTCTCCGACGCGATGTCACCAAAATCGAATGATCGGCCAAAGCCACTGTGTGTTGGCATTTGACGACCGTTGAGTGTCACCAAGTTAAAGTCAGCGCCGAAGCCACGGACAGTCACTCGCGCACCTTCACCGCGGTCTCGATCAATGGCAACACCGGTGATGCGCTGGAGTGCCTCAGCGAGGTTTGTATCGGGAAAGTCACCAATGTCCTCCGCAGTAATCGCATCGACGACACCTGTCGCGTCGCGTTTTGTATCCATTGCACGCTTCAGGCTTGAACGAATACCGGTGACGACGACTTCTTCCATCATCTGGCTGTTGGCGCTTTCGCTGTCTTGAGCAATAGCAGGTGATGCGGCCACTGCTCCTAAAGCAACAGACACAGCGAGCGAAACGCGTTTTTTGGCAAACAAGTGACGATCCATGTTTGGAGTAACCCCGACTAGTTTATTGGTTTGAATTTTTCCAGACCGTAACATCCCACGAGCGCTGGCGGTTAGACAGGGAGCTTGAGATAAGTCGGGATTTCGGTGCGGTAAATGGGAAGCTCCTAGTCTACACACAAATCTGGCGCGCCGGTGGTTAGTCTGCAACCAGCGATTACTAGGAGTTGAAGGATTGTAGCGCTCACTAGCGCTGCAGGTGTAGTTGTTTCCGACTTACCTCCTCTGGCGACCTTACCGTCGCAAAGTTCGTGCACGCCGGGTTGCTGAGACAGTACTTTCGCCTCTGATATCACCGACGCGGTCGAACTTGTGTGCTACCGACAGCGAAGTGCCTTAAGTCGATGCGCGGTCGGTGCGCAGGCGGTGTTTTGTGCAGCGCCTTTTTACAGATGCGTGCTCAACCATGTTGCGGTGTCTGGAAGGCAAAACTATGCAAAAGAAAGAAAACAGAAGTAGGTGGGAGTGGCACGTGCGAACAACAATCATAATTTCAAGTTTACTTGCGCTCGGCGCCTTGTTAATCGGGTGCCAAGGCCCGACGGCTGGCGCCTCGGTCGACTTGAGCTGCGCGTCAAAGGCTGAAGATCGTGCTGCGATGACTTTCTGTGCGAGATCTATTGTTGAGCAGCTGTCCGTCGAACAAAAAGTCGCACAAATGATCCAGGGTGAGATACGCGGACTTACGGCAGACGATGTCAGAAAATACGGTTTGGGAAGTGTTCTCAACGGTGGCGGTGCGTTTCCCTTAGGGGACAAGTATGCGACTCCTCAGGATTGGGTTGACCTCGCCGACGCCTACTACAGTGCTTCGATTGATCCATCTGAAGGGAGCGCAGGCATTCCAATTGTCTGGGGAACTGACGCCGTACACGGACACAACAATGTGATGGGTGCGACGCTGTTTC
>CAJXZI010000320.1 GCA_913063005.1 uncultured Halieaceae bacterium
CTCCTAGAACACGACTGGACTTACCCCACCCACTGTAATGAGAGATTCGACACAATCACGAATGGATGTATCCAAAGAGCGAAACTCCATGTTGAGTGCAGTGACAATGCGGTCATTCCTTAGCTCACAGCCTCTCCAGATAGCCCTATATTCCGCCTCTTTGGCCTTTACTTTGTCGGGTAAAGGGTCAACGAGAGTAGCTCCCGCAAAACCTAACTCTGGCAATAGTCTCGCGATACTTGCGCACACCTCCTCAACATCTCGTGTTTCGGTCGACCACGCTATGAAACGCTCCCCATTCTTTAGACCGTCGCTAGAGAGCATTCGAACATGGGCTTCCGCAACATCACGCACGTCGACTGTGTACCAGGGTCGATAAGCGCCCACTACGTTCTGTGAGTATTGACCTAGGAGCATGGTTTCGATGTTGTGCTGCCAAGGGCCGCGATTTTTTTGGTGCCGCGATAAAATCGGCCCTACGTTATCTCCGGGGCAGCAAGTAATAGCATCCCATCGTCCACTTTCTTGAGCTGCATTGGCGAAAGCCCGCTCAGCAATTACCTTCCCAATCGAGTAGCCCTGCCCTCCGTCAGCTGTCCGCCGCGGATTCGTCTCATCAGGATAGCGTCCCTCGAATAAAACAGGACGCCGGACCAACTCCTGCATGTCCTGCTCCGAGATCACTGCCGCTATACTCGACGTGACGACCACGCGATTAACTGTCTCTGATTGATTAATACTTTTGATGATGTGAGAACACACTTTTATGATGTAGTCTTCGTCCGCGTAAGTGGACACATGAGAAAGATGACCCACCCCGTGGCAACCTCGGAAAATGTCATCGAAACATCCCTCAACGTCCAGGTCTGCCGTGTGTAATGTGAGTCTGCCGCTGGCATACCCGGGCATTGCCTTTAAAAATCCAACCTTTTCCTGATCATTTACATCCCTGACGCAGGCTCGAACTCTATAGCCTTTATCCAACAGGTTTTTAACCACCCAACCACCAATAAAACCAGCACTCCCAGTGACTGCTACTGTCCCACCCTTCGGTATTGGACTCATTCTAATCCCCCGCCTATTACCAATTTTTTTGTTTTAACTTGCGGACTGATTGCATCGAATCAGCCTCCAGTTCAATCAAACTAATCAAATTGCCATCAGGATCCCTCAAATAGAGCTCACGGCAATGTTCAAGAGACTCAGGAGGGGACAAAAACTTAATTCCATTGCGATTTAGTCGATGATACTCACGACGCAAATCAGCCACCTCGAACGCCACCTTGTTATAACCGAGGGACTCTCGGGACCGTGGCGTCTCGCTTGGCGGCGTAACAGGGTTTATAAACTGCCACATCTCGAGAATCATATTCCCAATATCAAACCAAGCGGCTCTTATTTTGACATTGTCATAATCGGCCACTTGGTCAAAGGTTGGCCCGGTTGCGCTGTTAGTTCGTCGGTTCGGGTCAGCACCCAGCAGTAGACTGTAAAACTCGACCATACGATCGAGATCATGTGAAACGAGCGCAACGTGTGAGAACCAAATTGGGCCATCGAAGGGTGGGCGATCAAGATGCTCGGTTTCATACATGATACCGTCAGAATCTCGCGCATAGGCGTAGTAAACACCCTGACCCAGAAGATGAACCGGTTCATCACCACGACTTACCGGCGTTGCCCCGCGACTACGCAGTTGATCGTAGATATTTTCTGCGCTCGGAGACTGAAAGCAGACATGAGTGACGCCCGGACCTTTCACTGGGATAACATCTGTTGAGCCCTCTGCAGTTCGAGGATACTGCACAAACTCCAAGTGGCCATTCGGAAATCTAATTACGCTGTTCGCTACCGCTTTTGTTTTAAAACCTGCAAAACGCGCGGCAGTGTTTCTGTCATACTCCAGCTCCGCAGTATCGACCCCCAAACCCGTTGAGTAAAACTCGGTGGCGGTTGCAATATCGCTCACCGAAACACTGATATGGTTAATCCCGATCGCCGTCGAGACATTGTCCCCCGATCTCTTATCACTCACTACTTCTGCCTCGCTCCATTTATTGTTCTTTTCGTGCCTCGATGATCTCATTACGTCGCTTCTCGTAATCGGCCGATGTGACTTTGTCGTTCTCCTCAAGCTCTACCGGCACATACCAATGAAGGCGATCACCGAAATAAGCGCTCCAAACAGCCGCAGCAACCTCTTTCGGGGGTATGGTTCGCTGAGAGTCGGTCCGAGTCGCATTGAGCTTGGGGATTTTTTCGTAGGTTCCGGAACGTCTCCCGTCCCGATAGCGGTCACCAGACCAAAGTGGGGTATCAATGATGCCTGGCATGACATCAGCTACACGAACGTCAAAACGCGCCAACTCGACACTCATAGCGTGAGTAAAACCCTTAATCGCGTATTTTGTTGCGGTATATGTCGCCATACCTGCAGCGCCAAATATTGCTGCCGATGAGGATGTTGTGATGCACAAAGACCCCGATGTCTCTTTCAAATACGGAATAGCCGCATGAAAGCCATTGAGCACACCCACTAGATTGATGTTCACCATATCCAGTGTTCTCTCGAAAGGGACCCCCTCAAAAAAGCCACCTGCCGCTATACCCGCATTGTTGAACATGACATCCAGTCGGCCGGCCGCCTTCGCATAAAAATCCGCAAGCGCTGCCTCAAGGGCAGACTTGTCTCTCACGTCACAAGCGAAGGGATAAA
>CAJXZI010000321.1 GCA_913063005.1 uncultured Halieaceae bacterium
TACTTGCGCAGTTCGATAGGGCACAGACGAATTACTAAATCGCGTTAACACGCTTTGCTGATACGCTTTGATATCCTCGCTTTCCGGTGTATCAGTGACGGGTTGTACTTCCTCTGCCATCAGTCGAGTTGCAAATTTTTTGAGCACGGGGTCTGCAAGTGCCTCATGCACAAATTCAAAGCCACACAGAAGGCCAAGGTAGCTTAGTGCTGAGTGCGTGGCATTGAGGAATCGAAGCTTCATTGTTTCAAAGGCTTTGACATCAGATGTCAGTTGCACACCCACCTCAGACCATGGCGGTGTGTTGCCAATGAGGCAGTCTTCGATCACCCACTGTGAGAAGTCCTCTGTGGTTATGACCGCCTTATCCTCGAAGTGGCTCTGTGAGAATGCTTCGATGTCGTTTTGGTTGCTACTGGGGACAATGCGATCGACCATCGTGTTGGGAAAGGCCACATTGCTCTTGATCCAGTCGCATAAAGCCTCGTCGCGACTTTTCGCAAGTGCCAGAACGACCGTTTGCAAGATACGCCCGTTTTCAGAGAGATTATCGCAACTTATTAGATTGAGTGGACCCGTATTCGCAACCCTGCGCGCTTCGAGCATGGTCACAAGTAGACCGGGTGCGGATCGAGCATACTCCGGCTGCGCTATGTCGTGCTTGATATCTGGGTGCTGCCAATCGATATCGCCCGCCGCTGTATGGCAATAGCCATTTTCTGTCACGGTAAGTGTGATGCAGTTGATCGATTCGCTGGCGCCTAATTCTATAATCTGAGCGCGAGACTCTGAGAGCGTAAGCACATCAAGGATTGACCCTACAACGCGAGTACTCATCTCTCCTGAGCGTTTTGTGCAAACTGAGTAAAGGCAGTCCTGCGGTATAAGTTGCCGGCGAGCAGTATCGCTTCGCATGCTGACACCAATGATTCCCCAGTTAGGATCTTTGCTTAGAATGTCATCTGCATAGACTGCTTGATGCCCTCGGTGGAAGTTGCCGACACCAATGTGCAATATCCCAGCGCGAACATCTGATCGATGGTAGTCCGGTATTTGAACATTGGTCAGTTCTTGAAGGCTCTGCTGGGTCAGTTTACTCACAACCTATACGCTTCTTTTGCTAGGGAGTAAGAGAGGGCGTGCGCTAGATCATGAGCCTCGCTCTCTCGTAACTGGTGCTCTGCAACCAACCCTGCTAGGTGCCCGCAGTCAATGCGCCGCGCAAGGTCATGACGCGCGGGTATTGATAAGAATGCGCGAGTGTCGTCATTGAAGCCGACCGTATTATAGAAACCGGCGGTTTCAGTGGTTTGTTGCCTAAAACGTCGCATCCCCTCGGGACTATCATGGAACCACCAAGCGGGGCCTAGCTTTAACGAGGGATAATGACCAGCCAACGGAGCGAGTTCGCGGGAATAGGTGGTTTCATCCAGTGTGAAGAGAATAATTGATAGCCTCGAGTCGTTACCAAATCGATCAAGTAATGGTTTAAGCGCAGCGACATAGGAAGTCTGCATAGGAATATCTGCACCCATATCTCGGCCGAAGCGTTGGAAGAGCAAGTCATTGTGATTCCGGTAGGAGCCAGGATGGATTTGCATCACCATTCCGTCTTCGATACTCATCGCCGCCATCTCAGTGAGCATGTGCGCGCGAAACAAATCTGCGTCTTCGGGTGATGCATTCCCTTGCGTCACTCGCTTATACAATGTCTCGCACTCGCGAGGACTCAGGCTAACCGTACGTGGGGACGGGTGCCCATGATCTGTGGCTGTTGCGCCATGTTCACGGAAATATGTACGCCGGTCGCGCAGGGCATTTAGGTAGCCTGTAAAGGAATCTACATTTGTCTGTGTAAGCTCTCCGAGTCGCTGAATATTATCGGAGAAGCCTTCATACTCAGGGTCCAGAACCGGATCGGGGCGGAATGTTGTAATGACGCGCCCATCCCATTCCGATTGCTTGATTTTCGCGTGGCTCGCTAGCGTGTCGAGAGGGGACTCGGTTGTCGCGAGAACCTCGATGTTGAAGCGATCAAAGAGAGCCCGTGGCCGAAAGTCATCTGACGTTAACGCTGTATTGATCGTCTCATAGAAAGCGTCAGCGTTGCCTGGTGTGAGTCTCTCGTCGATACCAAAAACTTCGGAGAAGACATGGTCGAGCCAAATTCGTGATGGCGTACCTTGGAAGCAGTGGTAGTGTTTTGCGAAAAGGCGCCAAATGGCTCTCAAGTCGTGGCAGTTTTCAGGTGCGCCACCGATACCGAGGCTATCAAGGGTAATCCCCTGACTGTAAAGCATGCGAAATACGTAGTGATCGGGGGTGATAAACAAACTGACCGGATCGCTGAACGGTTCGTTGTCGGCAAACCATTTAGGGTCTGTGTGACCATGTGGGCTGATGATCGGAAGATCTTTAACGCCCTCGTAGAGCGAGCGTGCGATGCTTCGCAGTTTGTCGTCGGCAGGTAATAGCCTGTCTGGATGGAGCATCTGATTAACCTATCCCAAGGGATTCAACCGTGTGTATGACGCCACGTAGCTCCGCCAAGCCCTTCATTCGCCCTGCATAGGAATAACCTGGTCTAACATTCGGGTCATCTTTTTCATCTCCCATGGCGTGACCATGGTCGGGGCGCATCGGAATTTCTGCTAGCGGTAATCTAGATTCCGCGCGAGTCCGCTCTTCAGAGATAA
>CAJXZI010000322.1 GCA_913063005.1 uncultured Halieaceae bacterium
TGAGATGGAAATCCCTACCAATCGCGATGGGGATTTGCCGCGTCAGGTAGAGCAACGAACTACATGTGGCATCACAGGTCTCGCCAGAATTGACGACCATGAACGTCCACTTAGGCTCCAGCGTGTCGAGACTCATCTCGCTTCCGTCACTGGCGGTAAACGACCGGCTTCGAATATTCACCGGATTGCTTAGAATCTCGCCACTGTTGGCCGTTCCAAGCGCACCCACGATATCGATATCGCCGCGCTCGACAAAATACCAAAGCCAGGTCGCCGCCAAGATCATGGTGACGGGCAGGCCAGCAATGAGCAGCAAAATGGCGCGACCGCCCCGCTGATCTGTATGTTGAGTCACTCAGTTATCCCCCAGTGAAACGCGATGATTAAGGTCTACCGATGCGATGCCGCAGCCAACGCCATAGATTGGTGCTACGAAAAATAAAGGCCAAACCCAAAGCAGCCGCCATAGTAAACCATTGGACGGCATAACCCTGATGTTTTGCCGGTGTTTGATTAACAACCGCCCAAGTCGCATCGAACGCGACGGATTCAAACTCATCAACACGGATCTCAAGCGGGAAGATCGGTTGGTCGAGCCGGCTTTGAAGCTCTTCTTCCCAAGCGAGCAACGTCAGCTGTTGCACCACACTCGGAAACTGCGCCGGCAGCCGGTTTTCACCCAACATAAAGGCATCACCACTGGGCTGGTAGAGCCGCCCACTCACAGTCTGCACGCCACTAGGTAAGACGATAGTCGGCAGTGTCTGTCTCGAGGGATCGCCGCGAACCCAACCCAGGTTCAGCGCCACCGCGAGCTGGTCTACCTCGGCGATGGCGACAACCTCATAACCAAATTTGCCACCACGTAGTCGGTTGTCCAGCAAGACAAAGCGGTTGGGTGTAAAACGCGCGTCCATGACTTCCTTCCGATCTGCGCGCTCATCGCTCGGCAACCGTAGTGCTGACTGAGGGGTAATCGCGGGTAGCGCTCGTCTCGCCTCCAGGCGGTCGATGAGCGCGGCTTTTTCATCTGCTCGATCGAGCTGCCAAAAACCCAGACTGAGTAGGGTTGGCAGCAGTAAAGCTGTGGCTAGTGTCGTTCGCCAATCAAGTTCAACGCGCAACTTCATTTAGGTTTCGCTACACTCCGTGCTCTGTTCACCTACACGCTTCGCAGACTCGAAGCCCGAGTTACCTCTAGTGTAAGGATTTTGCATGCTCAAAGGTCTCATTGTCTTACTCATGATCGCGTTACTGATCACCCTTGGCGCGGGACTCTATTTCCTTATGATCGACCAGGGAGATGTAAAGAAGACCCGACTCGTTAACTCACTCCGTGTGCGTGTCGGTATCGCTGGGACACTCATGGCACTCATTGTTTACGGTGTAGCGACTGGGCAGCTAGGCCACCCCAGCCCCTGGGACGCGCGTCCAACCGCAGAAGCTACTGAATAAAAAAAGGCGGGATTAACCCGCCCTTAAACATTCTTTCGTCGTCTTCAGATGATGTAGACGAAGATAAAGAGAAAGACCCAAACCACATCGACGAAGTGCCAATACCAGCTTGAAGCCGAGAATCCAAAGTGGTCGGTCGGCGTCATATGCTTGTTGCGAACTGAACGAATCAGCTGGATCAGCAACATGGTCATACCCATGGCCACGTGGAAACCGTGGAAGCCGGTCAACATGAAGAAAGTAGAGCCGTAGATACCTGAGTTCAGCGTCAGACCAAACATCTCATACGCCTCGTAATACTCGGCAGCCTGCAGGAACAAGAAGATGATGGCCAAACCAACGGTTACACCGAGCCACGCTTCGAATTTCTTAATATTGCCCTGCGACAGTCCTCGGTGCGCGAACTCACAGGTCACGCTTGAAGTAAGAAGAATGATCGTGTTCCAAAGTGGGAGCCATGCGTACCATGCCTGCGCATCCGCAAATGACATTGATGTGTGCTGTGAAACAAAGGCGCCATTGTTGGCGATTGGCTGGCTCAGCGCGCCACCAACGACTTCCTGCGGTGTTGTCACAGGTGGCCAGGTGTATTCAAACCCTTCCCATAAAAGGAAGTTCATTCGCCCCGCTTCGCCCTCACCAGCAAGCCAAGGACCTGCCAGCCATCGGACATAGAGCAAGGCGCCGAAGAATGCGGCGAAGAACATCACCTCAGAGAAAATGAACCAGAACATGCCGAGCACATAACTATTGCTCAACTGACTGCTGTTCATACCAGCATTGTTTTCCTTGATGGTTGTTCTGAACCAGTAGGTTAGCGTTCCAATGAACATTGCGAGACCCGCAAAGAGCACCCACTTGGCAGCGCCACCCGTATCGTGTGTACCCCCAAAGGTCATCTCATTGAGGACCAAACCGCCGCCAAAAACAGACAGCACCAAACCGATTGTGGCGCGAACCGCGAGACTGGAGCTCTCGGCCACGTAGTACTTTTCGTACTCAGTTGAAGTTTCAGCACTAGACATTTTTTTCCTTATTCCCCGTGCCCCCGGGGCCCCCTTCAGTTTATCTCGAAACGACTTTATCACTCATCAGTGATGTCACATCGAACAATGTGTAAGACAGCGTGATGGTTTTAATATCCGCCGGTAGATCCTGATCAACAATAAATTGAAGCGGCATCTCGGCCTCTTCATTGCCATCGAGCGGTTGTTGCTCG
>CAJXZI010000323.1 GCA_913063005.1 uncultured Halieaceae bacterium
TATCCGCTGGTAGTGATTGTAAGTTAACACCCGTATTTGCGACAGAGTAACCAGCCCACAGATTTTTACGCTCAGGTCTTATGAGCTATCATGATTTACCTAAGTCGCATTCACGCCCCTCCGCGTCAAATAGTGACTTTAACTGCGCTTCAGAGCATTTGTACCGTTTTGCCAAAGCTGAAGCCACTTTCCTTAAAGCTCGCCGCTCAATTTGCCTTACCCCCTCGCGCGTTATGCCAAGTTCTCGCGCAATCTCTGCGTGGGTCATCTCGTGCTGGATATATTGCATAAGCCATTGACTTAAATAGACAAAATCTCATTTTGAACGGTGAAAAATTTTTGTCAATAAAATCAATGAGTTACAGATTCGGCAAGATTAAGCCGTTAGATTAGTGTAACGCTTTGTGTAACGTTATTTATTTTTATGCTCTACAGATCCAATGAATGCTTATAAAAAATACTAACGCATCATCGGTGTGTGTTGATCAGGGATGTGCGGGTTTGTATTGGATGATGAGGACATGAACGCCTGTGAGGCCAAAAACGCAATCAGAAAGGATAGGTCAAAAGCCGGCTACGTTAAATCCCGAAAGGTAATATCGCCGAGGTTTCTTAGCCGTGCTTAACGCAAAGTCAAAAGGCCTCGTACTCCTTCTGGTCATCTGGGTTGATAATCGCTATCGTCACTGAAAATTACAGTTAAAAGTGGTTACGTCATGCTCAGATTACGTTCGCTTCCATGCGTTTTCTTTTTCGTTTTTGGCCTTACTGCGGCACCTTTTGTTTCTGCTGCAACAGTTATTCACGCAGGCCATCTTTTCGATACTGCAAGTGGCAAGGTTCTGAAAGAGCAGTCGGTTGTTATCGAGGCCGGACGCGTCGTCGCGGTGGAATCTGGTTTTATCGATCGAGAGGGTGACGAGGTCATTGATCTCAGTGACTCTTATGTGTCGCCTGGTTTTATGGATATGCACGTGCACTTGGATGGCGAGCTGAATCCGCCTGCGAGCTATTCCGAGGAGTTCTTCATGAACTCGGCGGATATTGCGCTGCGCTCGAGCGTTTTCGCTAAGCGAACACTCGATGCGGGCTTTACCACGGTACGCGACTTGGGAGCTGGCGATGTTCAGGCAATCTTCGCCCTGAGAGATGCGATTGCCAAAGGTTATGTTGACGGTCCTCGTATTTTCGCCGCAGGTAAGGCGATGGCCACCACAGGTGGGCACGGTGACCCCACCAACGGCATACGCGCAGATTTACGAGGTGACCCGGGTCCCAAGCAGGGTGTGATCAATGGCCCTGACGACGCCTACAAAGCAGTGCGTCAGCGCTACAAGGATGGTAGCGACGTGGTGAAGCTCACGGTAACCGGTGGCGTTCTCTCGCTCGCAAAGAGTGGCGATAACCCGCAGTTTACCGACGAGGAGCTAGAGGCCGTTGTTAGTGCAGCCAAAGACTACGATTTTGTCGTCGCTGTGCATGCGCACGGCGCGACAGGCATGAAACGCGCGATTCGTGCGGGTGTCGATTCGGTGGAGCACGGCACTTACATGGACAGTGAGGCCATGCGGCTTATGCGTAAGCAGGGCACATGGTACGTCCCCACAATCTCAGCGGGTAAGTGGGTTGGTGATCTTGCGGAACTCGACGACAAACTACCCGCAGTTGTTCGTCCCAAGGCCGCCGCTATTGGGCCACAGATTCAGGATACCTTCGGCGCGGCCTACAAAGCGGGCGTCAAGATTGCTTTTGGCACGGATGCGGGCGTCTCACCACACGGTGCAAATGGTAAGGAGTTCAGGTTCATGGCAGAGGCAGGCATGCCGATCATGGAAACCATTCAGGCTGCGACCGTAAACGCTGCAAAGCTGCTTCGCGTCGAGGATGAGTTGGGGCAGATTGCCCCAGGGTTCCATGCAGACATCGTCGCCTTTGACAACAATCCGCTTGAGGACGTGACCGTATTAGAGCGCCCTAACTTTGTCATGAAGGCGGGCTCGGTATTTAGGAATGACGACGTATGAAAGCGTGGCTCTGTTTTTTTACGGCTGTTTTCATATCCCTCCCGATTAATGCGCAGGAGACTCGAGTCGCGATAGCGTTGCACGGCGGTGCCGGTACTATCGAGCGCTCACGCATGACTGATGAGCAGGCGCTTGAATATTCAAACTTTCTTGATGAGGCGATTACAGAGGGTTACAAGCAGCTGAAGGCGGGCGAGCCAGGCTTGGATGTGGTGGTGAATATTATTCAGCGCATGGAGAACTCGACGTTATTCAACGCGGGTCGTGGCGCGGTTTACACATGGGAGGGCGACCACGAGCTCGATGCATCGATTATGCATGGCCTTGAGCTGGACGCAGGCGCTGTCGCAGGTGTTAAAACGGTTAAGTCGCCTATTGCTCTGGCGCGGGCTGTCATGGAGCGCTCGCCGCATGTCATGTTGGCATCAGAGGGTGCTGAGCGGTTTGCGAAGGAGCAAGGCTTTGAAAAAGTGCCCGAGGGATACTTCGATACCGAGCGCCGCCAAAAGTCGCTGGAGGCTTACAAGCGCGCACGGCAAGCGGGTCTCTCGGTTAACCCGGATTACAAGTACGGGACCGTCGGTGTTGCTGTGCTTGATGGCGAAGGAAATCTAGTGGCCGGTACGTCAACCGGTGGTATGACCGGTAA
>CAJXZI010000324.1 GCA_913063005.1 uncultured Halieaceae bacterium
TAGGTGATTATGCTGCCGCCAGCTACCGTTATCGAATGCTCCCAGTGTAATCCCCCGCCAGTAGAGCTCGCTGTAGTTGGGCATATCGCCTGTGAAGTCGACACGGAATGCGACACTGGCGTCTCGCCCAAGATCGGCGACATCCCCGGGTCGTAGGGTATCTGACATACCCATTTTGACACTCTCGCCCAGTACAGGGATTGCCCAAAGTGGGGCAACTCGGGGAAATATCAGAAACCAAACAAGCGTCATTGGTATAGCACCAACCACTATGGCCATTGGAAAGATGACTTTGCGAGTCAGCGATTTGGGCTCGTCGACGGTTTTGTTTATTTCAACGAGCGCGGCGAGGGCCAGCCACAAAACGACCAGAGCGGTGATCGTTGCCCAAAGCGATTGATCAAACAGGAATAGACTTGCGAGCAGCGCTATGTTGCTGAAAATAAGTACGTAGGCGTCTCGTGGCGCTCTGACTTCGATAAGCTTGAGCGAAGCGCCTAAAAGGAGCAGCCCAACTGCAGGCTCGAGCGTAAGCTTTGAAGGGAAGGCTGACCACCAAACCCCGAAGCTCAGTAAGACCAGGGTGTTTATCCATCTGCGGTTGAGACGAATAACGGGCAGTGTTTTTTGATGGCTACTAAGAGCCACGACGCTGGTGATGAGCGTCAATAGAGGGATGCTCCAGCCAAGGCTGGGTGTGAGAGCGGGGAGCAAAAGCAGTTGCATCGCGATCGTCGGTAACGCGCGGCGAGGCAGCCAGAATTCATGGTTTTGGAGCGACATCAAAAATCCACAGGGTGCGCGCAATGATTGGGAAACTGTGCGAGTGCCATCAACGCCTCACTGTTTTTAATGTCGCTCGAGTGGCAGTCAATGTCCGTACCGGGAAGCCTTAGTAAAAACGGCCGATTGGCTGCGTGCGCCTCAACAACGCGATAGCAGAGCCAAGAAAGACGAGCTTCAGTGTCACTGTTGGGGTAGTCATCGAAATCGATGATGTCGGGTGCGTCAGAAAGGTTGTAAGCACGAACATCGACAAGTGGCGCATCCCCCCGAGCCAAAGATGGCCAGTGAATTTGTTTGAGGGTGTCACCCTGTTGGTAGGGTCTGAAACTTTGCAGATCATCGCCAAAGTGGTTTAAGGCTGCGGATGGCCTGTTTGTGTCATCGCCAAAATCAGACGAATCATTTTGAGCTGAAACCTCAGGTTTAAGTGGTTGAGGGTAAACCCAGGTAGTTTGAGCAACATCGATCCACGACCAGCAACGGACCAACCCCAACGGATACCGTGTTTCAATCAAAAGTCGACCGGCCCGAAACGAACCTCGGTTTACTGGATATGCGACGATTGAGCAGTGAGACGACTCTCGCACTGCTGTGACGTCGAGTATTGCTCGTGACTGTGGTCCTGCGATGTTATTCGTTCCGGTTGAACCAGTGATGTTAGGACTATCGTTGCCGGCATGAGGCAAACGATCTGATATTTGCCGACGCTGCAAGCCAAACTCGATGTTAAAGCGTCTTCTCGTTTTGGCGGTTACCTCGAGTGAGATAGAGGCTCGCTCACCCAAAAAGACGGGTTCGTTCGCGCCGCCCTTAACCGATAATCCATGAAGATTGGCAAAAGTAAGATGGATGGCAATGACAAAAACCGTTGCCAGCAAAAACACCAATCCGTAAATGAGATTGTTTTGGTAGTTAATCGCAACGAGCAGGAGGACGAGCAGGAGTGCCAGATAACCGATACCTGCCGAAGATGGGAAGATAAAAAGTTTGCGTTGATTGAGTATGATCTCGCGTGATCGAGGGATTCTCCGACTAATCCAACGGTTCCAACGCTCAGAGAAAAACTGGGCGCGCGACATCGAGCGCTCAGCTGTAAATATCTACGCGCTCGATGATACGAGTGAGCGTTTGGTCGATAGATTCGGTGTTGCTGCTTGATGAAAGACATTTATGTCCCGCAACAGACAGAGCTACCTCCTGAATATCATCGGGCAACACGTGGTCCCGCCCATGAATAAAGGCCCAAGCCCTTGCCACGGCGAGCCATTGCAGTCCGCCCCGTGGGGAGAGTCCTAAACTAATACTGGAATCGGTTCGAGTTGCCGTGACAAGTCGATGTATGTAATCGATCAGGTCGTCAGAGCAGTGCATGGCTGCAACGTCTTGCTGCCATGTCGCTAGCGGTGGTTTGTGTTGTGTCGTGAGATCACCCGGTGAGCCTGAAGAAAGCATTTTTTTCTCATGCGCAGCATCGGGATAACCCAGCGAGAGACGCATGCTGAAACGGTCTAATTGCGACTCGGGAAGAGGGTATGTCCCCGTCTGGTGCACCGGGTTTTGTGTGGCTATGACGGTGAACACATCATCTAAGGCATAGCTTGTTCCCTCGATGCTAATGATGCGCTCCGCCATGGCCTCCAAAAGAGCGCTTTGGGTTCGGGGTGTTGCTCGGTTTATCTCGTCTGCAATGACGAGTTGTGTAAACAACGGCCCCCGGTGAAACACAAACTGCTCAGTTGCGCGCTCGAAGATAGTGCCGCCAGTAATCTCGGAGGGCATCAGATCTGCGGTGAACTGGATTCGATTGTTATCCAATCCGAGTGCTGCCCCGAGCCCTTTCGCCAGAGTTGTCTTGCCTACCCCCGGAACATCCTCG
>CAJXZI010000325.1 GCA_913063005.1 uncultured Halieaceae bacterium
CATCATGCGACCAGCGATTGTTGTGCGAGGGCTCTCAGGCGGTGGTGTGGGTTCTGAAGCGAGGAATATTATTGAGCCTTCGGCTGGTGCGTCTTTGAACCTCAGGCTCGTTCCGGGACAAAAACCCGATGCGTTACAGGCAGCATTGAAAGCACACTTTGAAGGCATGGGTATGTCTGTGTCTGAGGGTGAGCCGGGGCAGGGTAAGGCGCGTGAGAAACACCTAAAAATGGTGGCGCGACCAGGCGGTTATCGCGCCTTTCGAACATCGATTGAGATACCTGCGGTCACTAAGTTGAAGGCGATTTTGGATCGCCTTGGGAGTGAGGAAACACTGATTACACCGACCATGGGTGGCTCGCTCCCTATTTATCTTTTTGAAGATAATTTGGATGCGCCTATCGTCATTCTGCCTGTCGCAAACCATGATAATAATCAGCACGGTCGTGATGAGAATTTACGGCTGGCCAATCTGTTTAGTGCGATCGAAATGTATGCAGAGGTGCTGCAGGGGCTGGCAGAACAACCTCTCTGAATTGAGACCGCGTCACTGAAGCACTCTACTGCCAGTAGACCCTCATTACCGCCAGGTGGTTGAGTCGCGTCTGCTGAATTTTTGAAGGACGCTTGCCCAGTACTACTTCTTAAAAGGTCGCTACTCGCGGGCTTTGCGGTATGAGCGTTCTTGGTGGGGGGGATTGATCAGAGAGCGTTCGTTGGGTGCAAGTCAACCCACGCTCTTATGGTGTAGCTTCGACAATCATCACGAGCGGCCAATGATCGGACAGCCCCGAAGCCTCGGGGAGCTGAAAACGTTTGGGCGTACCATTTGGTAGCATTTGCTCAGGCGTCTGGTTAGCGAGGAAGCTGCCCGTCATTTTCCAACCGGGTATCTCACGCCAAAGCACCATGTCCAAAAACGACCAGTCGTCCTTGGGCGGGTAGTAGCTGGTGCCGGGGCAAGCTTTGCAGAGATCATGGGCTACTTGCCAAGTAGGCCTAACCCAGCGGTTGAGCATGCCTTTTTGGGTGTCCTCCTCTCTGGTGGTATTGAAATCACCTGCGGCGAAAACGGCTTGGTTCTCGGGTAGTGAAGCAACAATCTTATTAAGTTTTGTGTAGGCCACCTCACGCATTTCGGTTGGATGGTAAGGGGCAGGGAAGTGAACGCTAAAACCTGTAAGTGTCCCCCCATTGGGCAGCTCAAAGGTCGCCTCGAGAATGGGGCGCGTATCACCAGCGCGCTTTTTCAGAGACTTGGGAAAGGTGATGGGGTGCAGCTTCGCGCCAGTTACTGGCAATTTCGATAGGAAGGCAACGTCGATTCCGCGCTTATCTTTCCCTTCGAGGAGTACGGCTGGTTGATAACTCATGTCTTTCAGATAATCAGTGCGAAGGCGCTCGAGAATGCTGAGGTTCTCGACCTCTTGCAGCGCAATGATGTCTGGTCCTTGCCCATCGCTAACTTGCTTAATAGCGTCGCTGATAGCGCGCAGTTTTTGATCAACAACTGATTCGCTCCAATCCCAATAAAGGCACTGATCCCGCCAGCGGCGCACAGAAATCTTTTTGCATTTCTCGATATGGGCGCTGTTCTTTTTCTCGGCAGTAGGCAGATAGGTCTCGTCATTCTTGCCCGCATCATGGGTAGCATCAAAAAGGTTCTCGACGTTGAAGGTCATGATGCTGATGGGGGCAGAGAACGCCTGCGGGGAGAGCATGAGAGTCAATGCAACAAGGCACATCAAATGAAATTTTTTAGGATTTGATTTCATGCAGTGAGCCGCCGTTTTGAACTGTCGTTTAACTGTGCACAGGTCGCCTTTGTCGACTTCTGCGATGAGCCTCGATGCCCGCTGATAGATCATAAACCGATAAGTCTCAGGAAGCGCTGCTTCGGGAGGTAAAGAAAATAAGACCATAGATAAAGCCCGCAAGCACTGCTGCACCAAAGCCGTAGTTCATGGCGATAAAGAAATCGAGCCGAGAGACATCAGCGGCAAACAGGTCCTTAACAATCTGAAGCAAAAACGAACCTGTGTAGCCGGCAGAGTCCGAAACATAAATGGCGAAAACCGCTGTGCCCGAAAACTGTAAATTCGCAATGAGTCGCTCCCACATGATCGTGCTGTACCCGATGTAGCCGAGATAGCTTCCGATGCCGCCTGCGATCAGCCAATTGAGGCCTGAGAGCTGCCCAGACTGCATGAGTAATGTGCTGACAATAAGAATGACTGCACCGAGTGACATCACGGCGAATAGTACATAGAGGCTGTGTTTGTGATCTCGGATCCACTGAATACCGAGCAGGCTTACTAGGCATACAACGGCTACAGGGAAGTCGAGCGCAGTAAAGATGCCTGACTCTCGGTCGTAGCCCAGATTCGAGATGATCTCGATGCCAAAATTATCTCGGAAATCACGGAAGGCCGTGAGTAACATGAACGCTCCAATGAGCGCGACGAGACCAGGCCAGTATTGCTTGAAAAATTGGGCACTCTCGGAGGGCGACAGCGCAGAGCGCTTCGAGCGGCTAGCAGTATCGTCCTCAGTGGGGGCTGGGGACTTCTCAAGCGCAAATCCGGAAGCCGCAAGTAAGGGGTAAAAGAGCGTCGCAACAACGACGGGCATTAGATAAGGATCAACGGCAAAGG
>CAJXZI010000326.1 GCA_913063005.1 uncultured Halieaceae bacterium
TGGTAAGTTTTGGTCATCACCTGCCTCAGCAAGCGGCGTTATATCGCCTGGGATAAGCAGATTGACACAGTCCATTTGCGCTTCAGTGCTGCGCCGCCCTATGACAGGCCTTTCCACAGACGGGGTTTCACCCGTGCGCCAGGTTTGTGCCATCCCGAGCGTCGTAATCGACCACCAAAACGAGCCAAATACCTCCCAGAATCGGAGCGCATCTAAATCGACGTGCTGGTTAGAAATAGACTCGTAGCCAGCAATGAGATCCTCGACCTTTCCAAATCCACCCACCGGCAGTGATCGATTGCCAAACCGCCACGAATTAACACAAAGCCAGCCTAGATCTCGCATGGGGTCGCCGATATGACATAGCTCCCAGTCGAGTACCGCTTTGATGCCCGTAGGCGTCACCATCAAATTGCCGTTTCTGAAGTCACCGTGAACCAATGTTGATCTCGAATTCTTAGGCAAATGATTAAGCAACCACTGCGCCGTGAAATCGATCATCGGCTGAGGGGTATCGAGCGCTATATAGGCATCCCAAGCCTCTCGAACCAACCGCTCGGGCGACACCTTGCGTAGCTTCGTCGCGAGCGAATCTGATACGGGTAGCGCGTGGATCCTTGCCAAAGACTGACCGCACTCAAACGCCAAGGATTTGCGTGCCTCGGCCAGCTCAGGTGCCTTGATAATACGTTGCCCCATGGTCTCGCCTTCCAGCCATTCCATGATGTAACCATCACCCAAACCATCATCTGCCGCCAAAACACAGTGTATTTCGGGGACTGGTACATTTCCCGCCGCGGCTAAATGAAGAAGTTCAACTTCAAGACTCGGTGGCAACTGTCCGTAAGACGATGACTCCAAGCCAGGTTGCCCTCGACGCATGGCGTACAGGGACTGTTCACCGGAGCTGCTCTCTACGGTGAGGCGAAAGGTCTGTTGTGACGCCCCCGCTGTCAGCTGACTACAAGATGCGAGTGTGGAGCCTTCAAAACATCGCCCTATCAGAGCAGAGAGATTCTTCTCAAACGAAGCTTCCACAGCTGCTAGCTCACGCCTTTTGGCTTTCTTTGACTCATAAAGCCAAATAGATACCCCGCCACGCGGCGCTTCTGAATCTCATCAGCCCCCTCAGTGATGCGGTAGCGTCGGTGATGGCGATAAATATGCTCAAACGGCTTGTACCGCGAGTAGCCAATACCACCGTGTACCTGCATCGCTGTATCAGCTGCCTCACAGCAAAGTTGATTCGCTTGGTAATTACAGATGGACACTTTATCGGACACTGAGAACGCACCATCACGATCCATTAGCCAAGCGGTCTTGTGAATGAGCGCGCGCAACATCTCACAGCGCGCCTGTAGATCAACGAGCGGAAACTGGATTGCCTGATTACTGGCCAATGGCTTGCCAAAAGGTTTGCGCTCTTTTGCGTAGGCAACCGCCTCATTAACGCAATATTGCGCGGCCCCTAAGCTCGAGGCCGCCTGGCGAATTCGATTCTCGTTGAAGAAGTGCTGGACCACCTGAAGCCCCCTGCCCTCACCGGCAAATATTGCCGAGTCGGGAACCCGAACGTTGGTAAAGCGCACCCGAGCATGGTCGGAGGGCATGTTGAACGTCCAAAGATACTCCTCCACTTCAACGCCGGGCGCATCCATAGGCACCAAGAACGCTGTGATACCACCTGCGTCGCCTGCACTACCCGAGGTTCGGGCCATCACCATGTCGCTATGCGCCGTGTGGACACCTGTATTCCACGTTTTAACACCGTTGATAACCCATTCATCACCGTCTCGGTGCGCTACTGTCTCCATGTGCGTCGCGTCAGAGCCATGATCGGGTTCGGTGATCCCAAAGGCAAAACCCCGAGTAGCGTTCTTGAGTCCTGGCAACCAGTCAACCTGCTGCTCGGGTGTCCCGTACTCCAGCATGAGCAACAAGCCTATGTTGTTGCCCACCACCGAGTGCTCATTCTGAAGGTCGTTGTGCAGTCCTAATCCTTTTGCCGCCAGATGCTCTCGGATAATGGCCATCCCCAGATTGCCACCATCTCGGCCACCGTGCTCGCTGGGGAAGGGATAACTGAAGATGCCAGCTGCAATCGCACGGCGTTTGGCTTCCGCGAGAAGCGCCTCCCACTCCTCGTTGGGAAGCCCCTGACGGTCCCAATCAGTGCGAGCATCTTCACGGCGATGATCAAAGAATCGGATATTGTCGTCAGCTTCTTCAAGTGGTTTTATTTCACGCTCGATAAATCGATCTACCTCATCGAGAAACTGCTGTATGTCCTGCGGAATATCAAAATTCATAACGCCCCCGGATGGCCGTTTAAACTCTCTAGATCACAATCCCAAACCGTAAGGCTCTTGCCACACAAACTCAATCGCATTTGTCTATTGATTAACAATCGAATGATTAACAATCGAACGCCAGATTAACGCTACTTGACACTGCGATCCCTCTTCTGGATAAGTGGGCCATATTGAAAAATAAGGGAAAAACTATGAGCTTCGACGTTCTAATCAAAGGTGGCACGGTAGTTGACGGCACAGGTTGCGAGCCCTACGTAGCCGACGTGGCGATCATTGGTGACAAGATCGTTGCCGTCGGAACCGATTTAGGCGAGGCGAAGACAATACACGACGCCAACGGTT
>CAJXZI010000327.1 GCA_913063005.1 uncultured Halieaceae bacterium
TCAAGCGAGTAACGCGCTTGAGCAACGTACGACGTTAATCGAATCTGAGGTTGCGGCCATTAAACATGGATTGGACAGGGCCCTGTCCGGTCGTTTAATCACTACAAAACCAGAATCCGTACTCAGCCTAATCCCCGGCGGGACTGAACTACAAGTCATTCCGCTCGACGATATGGGTGTTGCCAGTCTCGACCCGAGAGACTACGGACTCACCTCACTCGTTTTACTCGACAGTGTACGCAGAACATTTGAAACCGGCGGCATTGGGCTTGAGGTGATCAAATATGGAGAGACTCTCAAACTGGTAGTCGTCGGCCGGTTCACCACCCCTTCCAATCAAGGCGTTGCGATTGTCACACTGGATCAGTCTATTTTGCCGCGATGGATGAGTAAGCCCCCTATTGGCGAGTTCGTCTTATGGCAGAACTTTGCGGATTCACCCCGCATCCAAATGATCCCCACAGGCAGCGCCAAAATTGCAGATTCAAGTGCCACTAGGCGCCAGCCGGTTGAGGGAACGCTCTACGTCCTTGGTTTGGATATCGACCCATCGCAATTGCCTACGGCACCCGCACTACCATTGTTATTTTGGGCCCTAATACTCGCCGGCCTTGTCGGCAGCTGGTGGACTTTGTTCGTGCGAAGACGCGCAGATCTAGAGGGTGATGTGAAAAGTATCCTCGAGACGGCGGATTCCCGTGATGCCATTATCCTAAAGCACGCGGAACTTTCCCCCCTTGCTCTCACGCTGCGACAGCTCGCCTTAAATAATCGTAGCCGGATGCGACATTCAGACGCGCCCTCGGCAGAAACTCAGGTTCGCCAAAACCTAATCAAGCCAGACGTCGAAGCAGGCTTTACGGAGATGCCTGCAACAGAATCGGGCGCTGTAGATTGGTCGATTTGGAACGGGTCTTGGGCTCGGGTTACAGCAACCAAAAGTGAATCAGCGGAGCTAGATGCGCTAAGGAAAATAGCTTTGGGCATCGCAGGCGTCACCGCGCAATCTTCCACACGCTCCTTTGTGGTGTCTGCTCTTGGAGGAGAGGTAGAGGCACGCGCAAAAACCGCTTTCATTAAAGCGTTGCTATCGGAGGGGGTTGACGTCATAGACGTAGGCTCGGTGCCGCCGCCCGTTGCGCACATGGCAACGCATAGCGGAACTTCATCGGGTGCAGCCCTAATGATCCAGCGAGATGAAAATGGCACACTAACCATCGGTGCTGTTTACAACCGCCAATGGGCTGGAAAAAGCTTCTGGCAGAAAGTAACAGCGTTGTCGAATGAGCCGATTGCCACCTCATCTAACGGGCGGAGTATCAAGCTTGACCTAATAGACGATTATTGTGACCGTCTCTCCGCTGATATGGCAATGGCCAAGGATCTCCGCCTAAACATTTTTTGCGATAACCCCATTACACTAAGCATCGTAGAAAAAAGCCTACAGAAAGCATCCTGTGAGGTGACTGCTGTTCATCTTGACTCAGACTTCACTAACCAAGAAGTGCAATCGCTAGTGGCTAATCATGAAGCGAGTCTCAGCTTCGTATTTGACAGCCAAGGCTCCCGTTTCACCGTCTTCGACGCGCACGCGAACCGGGTGCGGGACGACCATGTTTTTATGCTTCTAAGCCAAGACGCTCTCGCACGATACCCGGGTAGCGATGTCATCGTTGGCAACAAAAGCTCGCGAGTGCTGCCCTCCTTCATCACATCCTGTGGCGGCGCTTCAAAAATGGTGGAGGCCACACCTCATGTACTGCAGCAGGAGATGGCTGAAACGAGTGCGATCATCGGGGGTGACTGCGACGGTACTTTATATCTGCGCGACCGATGGTTTGGTTCCGATGATGCAATCTGCGCCGCCGCGAGGCTGACGGAGATCGTCAGTAACGAAGGCACGCTATCAGACCTAATCGCCGGGTTACCCAAAACATCGCTCAGCGTATTACCACTCAGCAGTGCGAGTCCTTTGCATGCGGCGCTATTGGCACTTATCTCAGAAGAAGCCAGTTTTGCAGGTGCTCGCGTGTCGCGGGGGAATGGGATTCGCGTGGATTTTGCTGACAGCTGGTTACACATAGATGACGTGGGAGCAACCAATAAGCCAACTTGGAGAATTGAAGGTGACGATGACTGCTGTCGGACCCAGCTCGAGGGCCTCGTCACCGACCTTCTATCGCGCAAGTATCCCGATCTAGAGATCTCATTCCCCACACCCATCGTGACGACCTTCAGGAGCCCTTAGGCTATGTCATTAAACAGAACAGACGCGGAACAATTTGCTCGCGTCCTCACCGAATCACTGCCTTATATCCAACGGTTTACGGGCAAAACAATGGTGATTAAGTTCGGCGGTAATGCCATGACCGACCCTGAGCTTCACGAGAGTTTTGCGCGCGATGTGGTCCTTATGAAGTTGGTGGGAATGAATCCCATCGTTGTGCACGGTGGAGGCCCGCAGATTGGACAACTGCTGACTCGCCTGGGGATTGAGTCCCGATTTGTGGGCGGTATGCGGGTGACAGACGAGGAAACAGTAAACGTTGTCGAGATGGTGCTCGGCGCCTCGGTCAATAAGGAAATTGTCGATAGCATTCATCGAAATGGTGGTCGCGCAGTCGGTATCACCGGCA
>CAJXZI010000328.1 GCA_913063005.1 uncultured Halieaceae bacterium
CGGCCTGCACGCGATCTGCGCCCAAAGCATCAACGGCAACGGCAAGTGTTACCGCTGAATCAATCCCGCCTGATAAGCCAAGTACAACACCCGGGAAGCCGTTCTTTTCGACATAATCCCGCACACCTAACACTAGGGCCTGCCATACGGCAGCGATGTCCGAAAGGGCTGATGCCGCTACACCTTGTGCGATCTCTGCACCGCGTACGGTGCGCGAGACAAATAGCTCGTAGCTACCTTCCTCGAAGTCAGGTGCCACCATCGCGAGCTCACCGTCCGCATTGACCGCGAATGAGCCACCGTCGAAGACAAGCTCGTCTTGGCCACCCACCTGGTTAACATAGATCATCGGTATGTTTTGCTCGATAGCGCGATCTGAAAGCACTTGCCAACGTTCCTTGTGCTTACCCCGGTGGAAGGGACTCGCGTTCAGATTAATAAGTAGCTCAGCGCCTGATCGCGCGGCCGCATCTGCAGGCTCCTTGTGCCAGATATCCTCGCAGATGGTAATACCGACGTTAATGCCGGCCACATCGACAACACAAGCGTCATGCCCCTCGGCAAAGTAGCGCTTTTCGTCGAAAACCTGGTAATTGGGCAAGCGCTGTTTGAAATATTCGCCGATGATTGACCCACCGTGAATAACACCCGCCGCGTTGAATAACTGTCCGTCGCGCCGGCGAGGATAGCCAACGACGACGAACAGTTCGGAGGGAAGCTCTGTCGCCAAGCGCTGCAACGCAGCTTCAATCTGATCGTGCAGGCTGTCTCGCATCAACAAATCTTCTGGCGGATAACCCGTCAGCGTCAGCTCGGGGAAGACCAATAAAACAGGCTCGTCGTGAGACCCCACCTGCGAGGCCACTTTAATCACCTTTTCAGTATTTCCCTGGAGGTCTCCCACCCAGGTATTGAGCTGTCCCATGACAACTTTCATGCACTACTTCTCCTCATCGCGAGTTGTTCACTCGCGGTACTGTCACTGCGGTCGTGCGCACTGCTATAGTGCGGTGACAATGATAAAACACTGATCTTACGATGTCTGAAGATACGTCTCTGGGCGACAAGGATACCATCGACCGCTCGCAGGTCTTTGCTGTTTACAACGTTTACCGGCTGGTCATCGGCTCGGTTCTATTTGCGCTCACCCTATCTGACACCGGATCTGGACTGTTATCGGACGACGTTGCACTCCAAATGGCAGGAGCGGGTATTTTCGTCATCAGCAGCTTGATTATCGCTTTATTAGGCTCACCCTCAAAGTTTACGACGGAAAGCGGCATTTTTGGCGTGATGATGATAGATGTCGTCGCAACAACGCTCGTGGCAGATCCAAGTCCCTCTCTCACCAGTGGTTTCACTGCGCTTTATTTTGTCACCGTTGCGGCAGCAAGTATGCTCCTGATGAGTCGACAGTTCGCCACGCTTGTTGCGGCGTTGAGCGTACTCGCCATGTTTGCGGATACACTTTTTGTTATTTCTCGAGGTAATACTGAGAGCGGCGGACTTTTATACGCAGGGTTACGCGGTCTGCTCGTCTTCCTGGTAAGTTGGTTGGGCCAGCTAGCATCCGCTACGTTGGTGCAAGCCGAACAGCGAGCTGAAGTTGCCGCAAGCCGAGCCCGACGCCTTAAAGTTTTTAACGATCAAATTGTTGAGCACATGCAGACAGGTATTTTACTTGTGACGCCCAAGAATAGTTTGAAACCTGTCAACTCCTCGGCCAAAGATCTACTCATGTTGGAGTCCAACAGTGAGCGCCCCGCGCAGTTGGTCGATCCGCAACTGGCGATGGCACTTGAGGAGTGGCGCGACGGAAACACGCTCATGCCTGCCCCCTTCAAACCCGATAAAGGCCATCGAACGTTGCTGCCAAGGTTTACGACACTCGAAACCGGTAGAGAGGGTGACGCGCTGCTCTTTATCGATGACTACACCCCAATGACCCAGTTCGCGCAGTCACTGAAGCTAAACTCGCTCGGTCGTCTAACCGGCAGTATCGCCCATGAAATCCGCAATCCCTTGGCTGCGGTCAGTAACGCTGTTCAGCTCCTTGCTGAAAACGACGCTATGAGTGAGGGAGACAGAGAGCTAGCAAATATAGTCGTCCGCAACACCAAGCGAATGAATGACACCGTTAATAGCGTTCTCGAGCTATCACGTCGCGCACCCCCAAAGTTAGAACCGATTGACGTGAATAAGTGGATCCCTAGAGTAATCCAAGAGTTCAAAGAACCCACCTCGGAAGACGCGACGCTGTCCGTCACAGGTAGCTGTGCTTGGCCCATCTTGGCCGATAAGGCTCAATTAAAGCGAGTTCTCGATAATCTCATCGATAATGCGCTCCGACACAGCGCGATGGCCACTGGGGAGCGAACTGCGGATCTACACATCGGCCAAAGTGTTGTTCAGCGACTATGCTTCATCGATGTCATCGATGATGGCCAGGGAGTGCCAGAGAGCGCTCAGTCACGACTCTTCGAGCCCTTCTTCACCACCCGCCCCGATGGAACGGGATTAGGTCTTTATTTGTGTAAGGAGCTTTGCGAGAGTAACGGCGCAGAGATTAGCTATCGCCGTACGCACGACGGTCGTAGCAGTTTTCGACTCAGCCTGCGAATGCAGTCAAGGGAT
>CAJXZI010000329.1 GCA_913063005.1 uncultured Halieaceae bacterium
TTAATGAGGGTCTGATCACCGTCTGACAGTTCTGAAGGCGGTGCTACACGAGGTACCAAAAGTTAGTGAGATCGGCCTAGCAGTGCGTGATTTTGCGTCAGATTTCGAGATGCTGGGCAAGAACACTGACTAGCTGATCGCTTTGTTGCTTACGCCACGGTCACCGCTTGGCCCGCTGACACGGTACCGGTCTTCAATATCTTTGCGTAGACGCCAAGATTGCCCTCAGCCTCTGAAACAAGGTGTCGCATCACATCGGTGTCTCTGGGGAGGTCGCCAGTCGCATGTGTGGTCATCGAGCAACGCGGACACGTGTCGACAATTTTGAGTACGACCTCGCCGATGTGTAGCTCTTTCCCAATCCATGACTGCTCCGGAAAAGCCTCGTCTGTCCCCTCGACCTCAAGCAGAAGATTCGCTCGAAAGCGGCGTTGATCAAAGGCGGAGTTTGGTGCTCGTTCTGACAGCGTGTCGAGCGATTGCTGCGTCATGAGCATCAAAGGAAACGCATCAAAATAGGTGCCGGGCGGGGACTCAAACTCCATGACCTCCGCAAAAGCGGTCAAATCCGGTAGTGGTTCATTTGGAAGGCGGCCGAAGAGTTCACGCAGTTCCTGTTCAAAATCCTCTGAGTCCGGTGCGCCGCGGCGATAGTGGTCGAGATCGTCGGCGGGCATGATCGGCCATAAGCTGACGTCATGGGCCATTTTCTCTGACAGCCAGGCGTTGACGGCGTCCGTATTTGTGCTGCAGGTATCACCGTCGGGTGCTGTGATGTCTGCAGTATTACCCCCGGTAGAGGTTGCCTGAAAGCGCATGAGTTGCGGCAGCTTTTTAGCGCCGCGAATGCCGCCGCGGACTTCGTCTCTTGTTGCCCAAGCCCGGTCGCCCTCGATACCGTTTTCACCAATAGCAACATGGGTTAAGGACTCACCCAGCATGGATTTAACCGGGTATCTGTAGATTGCCTTGAGCGTGATCTGTGACATGCGTTTTTGTCCTCGGGTGTGCGTTTTCGAACGCACGTGTTATCGGCCCTTGTATGCGTAGACGTTAAGTACACCCCAGGTTACCAATTACCTGATAGTGTCTAGCGAGCCCATTTTTATCTTCAAAAGCGCGATCTTGTTGCCGTTGAGACATAGCATCCAACCACTGCTTTCCTAGCTCTCAGTACTCAGTACTCAGTACTCAGTACTCAGTCCATAGGCTGTAGCGCGCTATGCAATGGCCTTCACTCCCGAGGCTCCTCGCAGTCAGCTTAAAACACGTCTGACGGCCACTCAAAGCCTTACGTTCTAAACCTAGCGCTCTACGCAATCTGCCCAACGGCACCGCACGCCTCAATTGGGTACGTCCAACGCCGGGTTTCGATCAAAGAAATTGCGGGGTTTCAGCACGATTTCGTCGACCTTGGCTGGCATAACTGGCCAGTCCTCCGCCATGGGAACATGGTGGAAGCCAATGGTTGGCCAGGCAACGATATCGGTGTTCTCGATGGACTCATCATCGGCTGCGTAGCGAGGTAAGCCCTCGCCCTCTGCCGACTGATTCACCGCGATGCCTGCCGAGAAAATTTCATCGGGTTGGTATCGGGTGACCCACAAATTGTTCTTCAAGAATCCAGCTCGCCCATAAATAGGATCCTCAGCTGTAACCAGTGGCCGAGTATTCGGGAAGATGAGTTGGTACGCCGTGGGATAGCCCATTTGGTTCGTCGCATTGGCGCTTGCAAAGGTTAACAACGCGGGCTTCTCTACGCGCATAACGGTTTGTGCCGCTTGCTCGGTAGTGACTTTTTCGGTTTCAACACGCCATATGCCCTGCCGTGGCACGCCCTCAGGTTGCGCTTCAGCCACGAGTTTCTGGCGAAGAAAGTTATTCTCCGTACCGTCGACATCCATATCCACGCGGTAACTGAAGAAGTGATCGTGATTGACCCCTAGGCGGTGAGGCGCAATTAAGGTGCCGTAGGTGGCCTCATCTGCAGCTCCTGCGTCTTCCAAAGAGGCAGCGAAAACACCCTTAGTGGCGTCAATGCCTGTTGAAATCAGTCGGATTCGAAGCCGCCCATCCTGCTGGAATACATAATCTTGGAAGTAGTCGTAGTTACCGATCACCGCGACCATGCGAACGACGAGATTTGTTGCACGCCGCGAGTTGTGTGTCGTGAGTCCTGGCAGGTCCTCAAGCAGAGATTCGTTGTGGCGCCAAGACGGATAACCTGGGTCGAATTCGAAGATACAGACGCGGTTGGGGGCTACCACGGGCTCGCCGGCGCCAGTATGCAGAACCACATCCTGATACACCGCGTTGGCAGGACAGTCGTTCCCTTTGAGTTCAGTTGCCATGTTGCCAAAGCCATACTCACCCATGTCGAAGTAGGCGCGGTAGAACCAATGGGTATCAGGGTCCTGATAAGGGACGAACATTTCTGACATGGCGATTTCGTAGGCGACGGGTCGGAAAGCGCCACCATTCATGTAGCCAATGTTGTTGAGCACTGTGCCTTGTCTTGGATCAAAACGAAGGTGGAACTGCCACCCTTGCCAATCGATTTGACTACCACTGATGTTGAAATTGCGTCCTTCGCTTTGTGCGATGGTAATTGGGCGAAGCGGTGTGCGGGTATC
>CAJXZI010000330.1 GCA_913063005.1 uncultured Halieaceae bacterium
AGGGCTTTGACATTATGCGCTCCGGGCAATCTGGCAAAATCATTCTCGATTGGAAGGACTAATATGAGCTACACGACGGCAAAAGCCAGTTTCGCTGACGAAATTGCTGAGATAAAAGCAGCTGGTCTATGGAAGACCGAGCGCGTTATTGCGTCTGATCAGAAGAATGATATCGAACTCGCAGATGGCTCCAATGTCATCAATATGTGCGCGAACAATTATCTGGGCTTGGCGAATCATTCTGAGGTTAAAAAAGCTGCCAGCGATAGCTTAAACACCTGGGGCTTCGGCTTAGCGTCCGTGCGCTTCATTTGTGGCACCCAAAGCATCCACAAGACACTTGAAGAGCGCGTTTCGAATTTCCTCGGCATGGAAGATACGATCTTGTACGCAGCCTGCTTTGACGCCAACGCAGGATTATTCGAGACCATCTTGGGTCCAGAGGACGCGGTTATTTCTGACGAGCTGAACCACGCATCAATCATTGATGGTATCCGCCTCTGCAAGGCAGCCCGATATCGCTACAAAAACAACGATATGGCAGATCTTGAATCGCAGTTGATTGCAGCAAGAGACGCCGGTGCACGTCGTATTCTGATTACAACAGACGGTGTTTTCTCGATGGATGGAACCATCGCGCAGCTCGATAAGATCTGTGATCTGGCCGATCAGTACGGTGCCATGGTGCACCATGACGACTGCCACGCCACAGGCTTCATGGGTAAAACGGGGCGCGGCGTTCATGAGTACTGCAATGTCATGGGCCGGGTAGATATCACTACAAGTACCTTCGGGAAGGCGTTGGGAGGTGGGTCTGGCGGCTACACCTCAGGACGCCAAGAGATCATTGATCTGCTCCGTCAGCGATCACGCCCCTACTTGTTCTCCAACACCCTCGCACCGTCGATTTGTGCGGCATCGCTCAAAGTCCTCGATATGCTCGAAGCATCGACGGAATTGCGCGATAAGCTCGAGGAAAATACCCACTACTTCAGAGCTCAGATGCAGGCCCATGGATTCGCAGTTCCCGCAGGCGATCATCCAATTGTTCCCGTCATGCTGGGCGATGCAGTGCTAGCGCAGAGAATGTCTGAGCGATTACTTGAACTCAATATTTTTGCGATTGGCTTCTTCTATCCAGTTGTTCCAAAGGGCCAGGCCCGCATTCGCGTTCAAATCTCAGCGGGGCACACCAAGGCAGATCTCGATAAAGCTGTTGCCGCCTTTGCAACTGCAAGGGACGAGCTGACCTAACGCAAGCAACTGAAGCCCGGGGCGATACTCGTTATGCATGGCATCATGCAGTCATCGTCCCTCTCTCCGCCATTAAGCATAAGCCACTAGATTCTATTTCTGGAGGCCGTCTACTACTTTGTCATTGTAAGCTTGGCTTACGGCGCAGGTGAAGGATTTTCAGCTGCACTCGATATTTTTATCCGTGTGCTTTCCTTCAGAGAGGATCCGTAAACGACCACCCTTCTATACGTCTACCCTGTTTTTTTGTCACAGCACTCTCTGCAGCCAGACAGCGGTTGATTCTATTTTCTTGGCGTTAGTGAGTTGGTGGGCACAGCGGACCGAGGTGTCGCGCAATAACGCTATTGCCGCTAAAACAAAGGTAGCCTCAAAAAGCCCAGTGGCGAGGTGGCTAAGCGTCTACTTCTAATTTGTTGAGAACCAAATAGCCGGCTCAGCGTGAGTGACTTGCCATAGATCGCCCTCATGGTGTTTATTAGTGTGATAACGCTAATGAAAAGACAACGCTCATGCCTAGCCAGACCGAGGTCAAAATAAGAAAAGCGGTGACCAAGATGCTGAACACATCAGCAGCGATCAACCGCCAGTTCAAAAACCCGTTTCGAAAACATCTTTTTCTTACCGGTGTTCACGCACCGATGCGCGACGAGCTATCGATTGATGATCTTAAAGTGAGCGGCGAGATACCCGCGTCGCTGAGTGGGAAATACGCACGAATTGGCCCCAACCCTTTCAACCCAGATCCGCGTGGGCATCATTGGTTTGTCGGCGATGGCATGGTTCACGGTATTCGTATTAGCGATGGAAAAGCCGAGTGGTATCACAATCGCTACATCAAAGCAGGAACGCTTGAGAAAAAAGGCGGCCCACCAGCTGCAAGTGGGCCAAGGCGTGGTGCGAGAGATACCGTTAACACCAACGTTTTAAAACTTGCTGACAAAACATTAGCTTTGGTTGAGTCGGGCCCTTTCCCTTTCGAACTCGATGAGAATTTAGACACTGCTCACTCCACCAATTTTTCTGGTGGCCTCACAGCCCCCTTCACCGCTCATCCTCACGAAGACCCCAAAACAGGGGAATGGCACGCCATCACTTACGAATCAGAGACCCAAGATAAGGTCTGGCATGTCGTTATTAATTGCGAAGGTGAGGTTATCTCCGAGCGCGCCATCCCCGTGCAAGATGGGCCATCAATACACGAGTGCTGCTTGACCGACGAGAAATCAATGATGCTTTGTATGTCATGACCCTTCTGCCGGGAAATTAATGATGCTTTGTATGTCATGACCCTTGTGCCGAGAAATTAATCATGCTTTGTATGTCATGACCCTTGTGCCGAGAAATTAATCATGCTTTGTATGTCA
>CAJXZI010000331.1 GCA_913063005.1 uncultured Halieaceae bacterium
GACGAAGCTGACGCTTGACAAAAAAGGACTCGCTACCAACCGGCTGCCCGCCTCTTGAGCGATGCCGCCGACGTCCAGCCAGCCAAAGTTCAAACCCTCGAACGCCTCAGGAACCGCTATGCCGGTAAGGCCGAGCGCGACCATCTCGGACCAAAGCGTTTGAGCGTAAGACACAGCAGGGGACCCTTCTCCGAGCTTTCTGAGATGATCAATAGGCGCTCGCTCTGCAAAAAACTGCGCCACTGTCTCTTTGAGCATTAGCTGCTCTTCATTCAAAATCATGACTTTGCCTCAGCGGATGGCATACCGAGTGCACGTTTTGCAATGATATTGAGCTGCACTTCGCTGGTACCACCTGCAATGGTCAAGGCTTTATTAAATGCCCACTGCTTCACCATTTTTCTCAAGCCCTCGGAAATGGAAGGATCGTCCATCGACACACCCTCATCGCCCAATGCGCGAAGGATCAGCTCGTCTTTTGTTTGTGCCTCAGACGTGCCCAAGTGCTTCATTAACAGTGGGAGTCTCGGGTCGGTCTGCTTTGCTTTGGCCTGCCAGTAAATTCGTTCGCCCAGCTGACCCATCGCTTTTTCGCGCATAAGGTGGCGGGCCATGTCGGCCCGCAACTCGCCATCTGCTAAGGCACCCGAGTCGTCCACACCAACGGCGTAGTGTGCGAGCTCTAGTAATTCCATGGCTGGCTTTTCAAGCATGCCGTCGAAAGCGGCCATCATTTTTCGTTCATGCTTCAGCAGCTCTTTTGCAACCGCCCAACCACCGTTCAACTCGCCGACTAAATTAGACTTTGGCACCTTCACATTATCGAAGAAGGTCTGGCAGAACTCGGATTCACCACTAATCAGGGGGATGGGGGATGTAGAAACACCCTCTGTCGCCATATCGATAAGAAGAAAACTGATACCTGCTTGCTTGGGCGTCGAATCGCTCGTACGTACTAGGCAAAAAATCCAGTCCGCCTCGTCCGCTTTAGTCGTCCAGATCTTGGTGCCGTTGACGAGAAAGTGGTCGCCGCAATCCTCTGCCTTGGTCTTTAAGTTGGCCAAATCGGAGCCTGCTGAAGGCTCTGAGTAACCTTGGGCCCAGCGAATCTCACCCCGACAGATTGCGGTGAGATGCTCACGTTTTTGCGCCTCGTTACCATAAACTAGCAAAGCGGGTCCCAACATCCATAGCCCTTGGCAGTAGAGCGGAGGGCGACAACCCATCTTTGTCATTTCCTGCTGCAGAACTTTCGCCTGCGCAGGCGACAGACCGCCACCGCCGTATTCACTTGGCCACTCGGGGGCTGTATAGCCCTTATCACGACACGCCTCAAACCACTGCTGAGCATCTTTGCTCGGAAACACTCGTCTGCGTCCACCCCAGATCTGCTCTTCACGGACAATAGGCTGCCGCTGCGACGGCGGGCAATTTGCAGTCAGCCACGCCGTGGTCTCGGCTCTGAACTGGTTTAGTTCTTCGTTACTCAAACGGAACTCCTCGAGGCTTTCGCTGGTTTTCCTGATGGGCGCCCATGCTCGGTGGCAAGCGCCTTGATGTCATCGTCCTTTTTGTTTACGCAGTATAGTTAGGTTGTTTTGACCGACGTGCGCATTTCCCCTACTTTATTGCCATCAACGGAAATCAAAGCGCAGAAGCGTGCACATAGGAGAGTCACTGTGGCAACAGCAGCAGAGTATGGGCTTGGACCAAATACCTACCCACGAGGGTGGTTTATCGTGGCAGAAAGTCGAGAAATCGATGACGGCCCCATTGGTGTGACCTTCTTCGGCCGTGACTTTGCCTTGTATCGTGGAGAGAGTGGCAACCCCGTTATGCTCGACGCCTACTGCGCTCACATGGGCACTCACCTCGCGAAAAATACGAGCTCAATGCTCATTATCGCTGAGGTGGGAGGAAAGCATATTGAGGGGGACTCCATTCGCTGCCCTTACCATGGCTGGCGCTACAACGCCGAGGGTCACGTCGATGATATCCCCTATCATGATGGCCCCTGCCCCAAATCTGCGTCGATTCGCTCCTACCCAGTGGTCGACAATATGGGCTGCATCATGATGTGGTTCGACGAAGATGGCGCTGATCCCGACTACCCACCTCCCTACCTTGCGCAATGGGATGAGGGAGGCTGGGTTCATTGGGATCTCGATCACTTACCGGAATTAGATATTCATCCACAAGAAGTACTCGATAACATGTGTGATAACCGACACCTCGGCCCAACACACGGTGCGCCCTGTGAGTATTTTGAGAATGAAATGCGTGACCACGTGCTCATTCAACGCCAAGGGGGTGCCATGACGCTCTATGGCGGCGCGATGCTATACACCACCACATGGTATACAGGCCCGGGCGTATTGCTCTCCAAACAAGTTTGGGGCGATGCGACACAGTTTGAAATGATTGCTAACACGCCAGTGGGTGATGGTCGCATCAAGGCCTGGCATGGGTGCTTGGTAAAATCTGCGAGTGGTACGGTCACACCAGAAGATAAGGAAACGCAGGCTTGATCAGATTGGCCGCATCCATGGCACCATCAGATTTGCCCGCCCCCACCAGAACGTGCATCTCGTCAATAAAGAGGATGATTTCACCAGATGCAG
>CAJXZI010000332.1 GCA_913063005.1 uncultured Halieaceae bacterium
TTGAGACCAACACCTTTGATAAAACATTGGCGCAGTCCCTCGCTGATGAGTGCAGTGCGTCTGACGACCTTCAAGAGGGGTTGCTTGCGCAGCGCGAAAAGCGGGCACCGATTTTTCAGCGACGTTAGGCTTAGGTCTTTATCCGCGCAGATTGGTCGCTACCGCTTAGCAGGAACTCATCGCGTACGAGTTGCAAGACCGTCCTTTATGGCGGTATCTGGGCTCAGTCGTTTGTGTCGTTTGCAAATTCTGAGCGGAGTCGAACGTAAGCGGCAAGCAGTTGTCGCAAGCTTTCGCGGACTAAGTCATCTAACTCATTGGCTTCTTCTGTACTGAGAACGCGCTTTTCATCTCGCGCTGCGGCTTCAATTTCAGCGAGTCGCCGTCCCAACACCACCGCACCAATGTTATTAGCCGACGACTTGTAGGCGTGTGCTAAGCGCCGTATCTCGGCGGCGTCGCTTTCCCGGATCGCCATTTCCATTTCGTTAATAAAGGCAGGCGTTTGCTGCTCGAACAGTCCCACCACCTGATCGACCAGATCCATGCCAGATTCTGGATTGATTTTCGCGATCGCTAGGAGGGTATCCTCTTCGATGAGAGGGCGCACAGCGCGCTCCTCCACTGCGGCTTCTCCGCTGACCGGCGCATGTGCCATCAGCATTCGCTTGAGGTCTCGTGCTGAGAATGGCTTAACCATTACGTCATTCATGCCCGCTTGCAGTGCCTCGTCAAAGTCGCCCGCTGAGGCAGACGCCGTGGCGGCGATAATAGGAATCTCAACACCCTTAGCACGAAGGGCACGGGTTGCCTCAAAGCCATCCATGACCGGCATCAAGCAATCCATCAGAACGACGTCAAAGTCTTGATGGTCCACCGCTTCTACGGCCAAGGCGCCGTTTTCTACTGCCTTAAAGGACGCTCCTAGCCCGGACAACATGCTCTCTACGAGCAACTGATTCACCGGATTATCCTCGGCAACCAGCACGCGAAGACCCTCGAGATGCTCTGCTGTTTCAGCGTTGGTCTCCGACGCCAAATTGTTAAACGCCTCGCGCAGCGTCGCACCGGTTACCGGTTTGTGAATGAAGTCCCATGTTTTAGTCGCGATGAGCGGGTTGTCGCTACGAATATCTGTCAACAAGAGTCGCTGGTCGACACGACCTTGGTCCGCAAAAGCTCGGATAGTGTTGGTGTCACAGAGCTCATCAACGACAAAAGCAACCACGTCGATCGGTGCCTCGTCGGGGCGTTGAATGCGTGTCGTTTCAAACCCGAGCCGCAGAGCCTGAGACTGGAAACTGACTGCGATTTTATCGTCGTTTGTGCACAGTGCGACGGTGCCGCGTGGGCTTACTCGCGCCTCGCTTTCTTTGGCTAATGGGATGGTGATGTGAGCGAGCGTGCCTTTGCCGTTCGGACCGTCGAACAGCTCCAAGTTGCCACCCATAAAGGTCATATAGCTCTTACAAATTGCGAGGCCTAATCCGGTGCCACCGAATCGACGTGTAGTTGTCGCGTCAGCCTGAGTGAATTTTTCAAAGACCTTGTCGCGCGATTCTTGGGGTATGCCGACGCCTGTGTCGGCGATAGCAATGACCACCGCGTCATTCTCATCGAGGAACGTTTTGACATCGACACTGCCCACTTCGGTGAATTTCACTGCGTTACCGATGACGTTGGTGAGCACCTGCCGCAGTTTTTGTGCATCACCGCGATAGGCCCCCGCGACGTTGTAGTCGTGGATAACAGTGAGTTCAATGGACTTTCGTTGTGCAGGTTCACCTTGCAGATAAGTGACATCGTCGACCAGATCGCAAAGATCAAACAGTTCCTCGTCGAGTTCGAGCTTATCGGCTTCAATTTTGGAGATGTCCAAAATCTCATTGATCAGGTTAAGCAGCGTCTTACCGCTGTTCATGGCGGTGCGTGCGAGTCGTGATTGTCGCGGCGAGACACCTGCGTTGAGCAGGAGTTCGTTCATGCCAATGATGCCGTGCAGTGGGGTCCGTATCTCGTGGCTCATCACGGCTAAGAATTCCGTCTTAGCTTGATTGGCTTTTTCCGCGTCTCGCTTGGCGAGTTCGAGCTGGTGGGTTCGTTCAATGACTTGCTGATCCAGTTCGGCAGCGCGCGCAACAGACGCCTGCAGTTTGCGTCGCGAGCGCAACACGAACAGTAAGATCGTCAAAAGGGTTGCAGCAGCGTAACCCACATAGGCCTGCGTCGTTTGATACCAAGGGGGTGAGACCACAATGGGCAGCGACAAGCCACCGCGATTCCAGACACCGTTACTCCCACGGGCCGCCAGTTCGAGTGTGTAACTTCCAGGTCGCAGTGTAGTCAGTTGAACCTTGCCGTCCGTGCCTTCCCAGTCATAGATGGGCGTTAGCCGGTGCTCGTACTCAATATTCCAGGCTTTCACGCTAACACCGCAATGTATCGAAAAGCTTGCAGAAATTTCAGAAAAAACAGGTAAAGCCAAATCTGCATTAATTCGGGAATGGATAAACGCGCATAGTTAAAAATAGACAAAAGTATAAACCTAAATACAGACTTTATTCGTTAAATCCGTCACAATGAAGCCAGGTGCCGCTTTCATGTTAGAACTCAA